>JBOGWW010000001.1:0-1980 GCA_050693655.1 Actinomycetota bacterium
GTCGCCGAACACGCAGGTGTCGCCCGAGTGGTACAGGCGAAAACCATCTTCGAACTCGAGCACGTAGCTGGCGGGCTCGCCTCCGTAGGACCCGTCCGGCATCGAGGACGAGTGTCTCGCATCGGTCATGTGCACCTTGACGCCGGCCACCTCGTAGGTGCCGCCCTTGTTCATGTCCACGACGTTCTTCACGCCCTGCTCCCCGAACCAACCGGCGACCTCGACGATCGCCACCACCTCGGGATCACCGCCGGCTTTGGCCAGCGCAACGCAGTCGGCGGTGTGGTCGGTGTGACCGTGGGTTAGCAGGATCGCGTCGAGTTGGCCGACGCCGCCCTTGAACTCCTCGGGACACTTGGGATTGTTGTCCGTGAAGGCCTCGATCATCAGGCGCTTGCCCGAAGCCGTCTCGATCAAGAAGGTCGAGTGCCCGAGCCAGGTGATCTTCATTCCGTCTGGAAGCTGAGCCATGCCGTTCCCCCTCCTCTAGTTGGTGCTCTGCTTAAGTGCCCGTGCTAGGCCGCATCGGCGTGAACGTCACAGTCCCACCGACTTGGCGATGATGTACTTCTGTATCTCGCTCGTCCCCTCCACCAGCGTGAAGATGCGAACCAGGCGGTAGATGCGCTCGAGCGGAAGCTCGCGCATCCACCCCATGCCGCCGTGGACCTGGATCATGCGGTCCACGACGCGGTTGACCATCTCGGCGGCGTAGAGCTTGACGATGGACGATTCCTGAATGACGGGCTCTCCGCGGTCGTAGCGCCATGCGCACTCGTAGGTCATCAGCTTGGCCGCCTTGAGCTCGACGAGTGAGTCGACGATGTGGCCCTGGATGTACTGGTTCTTTCCGATCGGCCTATCGAACGCCGTCCGCTCCTTGGCGTGATCGATGCCGAGATTGAGGCAGTACTCGGCGATACCGTTGCACATGGCACCGATGGACAGCCGTCCCATGGCGAGGAACTGCATGGCCGAGTAGAACCCCATGCCGGCGTTGTCCGGTCCTCCCAGGATCTGCTCTTGATCGACGCGGCAGTTGTCGAAGATGAGTTCGTATTGACCCTCACCTTCGACCATGCCGATTTGGCCGCGCCCCACCTCGAACCCCGGCGTCCCGGCTTCGACGATGAACGCGGTGATGCCGCCCTGAGCTTTCTTGGCGCGGTCGTTCGCGGCAAATACCAGGGCATGGTCGGCGTGCTTCCCGTTGGTGATGAAGTGCTTTCTTCCGTTGAGCACCCACTCGTTGCCGTCCCGAGTGGCGGTGGTGGAGATGTTCTGCGCGTCCGATCCCGCGTCCGGTTCCGTCAGCGCGAAGCACATCGACTTCTCCGCGCTGATGAGCGGAGCGAGATACTTCTTCTTCTGCTCGTCGGTCCCGGACAGGAGCACACCCGTCGGACCCTCCGGGCCGTAGGTCGTGAAGGCGGCGAGACGGCAGCCGGTCCGAGCGGCGGCCTCCCGAAGCAGAGTCATTCCGAGCTGCGGCAGCCCGCTCCCACCCAGATCCTCGGGGAAGTCGGCGGCGTAGAAACCGAGTTCGGCGGAGCGCCGGCGGACCCCGTCCCGGAGTGCCACGGGAACCTTGTCCCGCTCGGGATCGAGCTCCGAGGTCTCGAGCGGTCGCAGCTCGCGATCCACGAAGGCCGTCAGGTTGCGGGTCAACTCCCCGTACTCCTCCGGGATCGCGAAGTCCATCCCAACACGATAAAGGAGAGTCGAGCTTCTTAGACTTGAGTCGTGGACAAGCTGGGGGGTCTGGGAGACATCCCTCCCGAGGGGCCCCGTAGGAGGTTTCTCAGACGGGGCGCCGAGGGGGAGGGAATGAGGAAGATCTCGGCGAGCGGGGCAACCCCGTCGCCGCCGGGATCGTCTGCTTGGCGTCGACATGAAGAGCGCTCTGATCTATGCACCCGAGGGGACCGTGGCACGGCGATCTGACGTCGAGCGCGACGAGCGGGTCGCCCGGCTGTTCGA
>JBOGWW010000002.1:0-1663 GCA_050693655.1 Actinomycetota bacterium
ACCACATCTACAGGCGCGAGGACGTCATCAGCGGCCCCCTCGCCGAGGGTGCGCCGGATCTGTTCCCGGTCTGTCGCGACTACGCCTACGAGTTGTCGGACGGCCTGTTCTCGCCGTCGATCCTGACCGATTACCGGGACCTTCCCCGTGGCTTCCACCACATGGACGGCATCTTCGGGATCGCGGGTCCCGAGGCGAAGAAGCTGTCGGGCGCTCGCGCTTCGCTCTACGACATCGCGCCCACCGCTCTGCATCTCGCGGGGCTGAAGGTTCCGCGCGTGGACGGCAGGGTGCTCGAGGAGTTCCTGACCACCGGCCGGCCGCCGGTCATAGAGGACATGGAGCTTCCGCGCGCGGGCGAGGGGGCCGAGGCCGCGCCCTACTCGGCCGAGGAAGAGGCTCAGATCGAGGAGTCGCTGCGCAACCTCGGCTATCTCTGAGCGGCCGGACGCGGTAAGGGCTAGAGACTCGCCCGCCCGGAGGGCGGTTTCCGAGCCTTTCGCTCGGCGAGGCGCAGCGGAGCTTCGCCGAAGCCTAGAGGTAACCCAAGCCCCGCAGGGATTCCTCGATTTGCTTTTCTTCGTCCTCCGAATAGGGCGAGCTCTCGTCGCGCGGTTCGGAGGGGGGCGGCGCGGTGCCGCGAGGAGGACGACTCGCGAGCGCGGCACGATCGAAGGCCCCCACCAACAGCGATCCGTCGAGACCCTCGGGAATCGCCGCATCCGCCAGGTAGAGCATCGTGGGCGTGACGTCCATGACCGAGCCCCGGAGGTCGCCGGTTCGCCGCACGCCCGGCCCTCGTACCACCACGATTCCGTCCGGGTGGTGCACGCCGCGCGGGAGGTGGCCGAAGTCGGTGAACGGCCGTCGGTGAAAGAGCTCGTCGTCGAGCTCGAAGCGATGGTCTCTCATGACCGGGAGCAAGTCGGGGGCACCGTCGACGGCATCGCCCTCGAACACCTCTTCCGATAGGTGCACGTGGTCGGTCACCCGCCCACCGTCGGGAGCGCGCACCGCTTCGAAGTTGCGCTTGATGTCTTTCTTGAGACCCTGCAGATCACTCGGTTCGACGATGCCGTGGGGCTCTCTTCCCTTGAGGTTGATGTACACACCCTGCTGCGGGATGGGCGAAGCGAAGGCACGCGTCTCAGCCCAGTCGATTGCAGCGAAGGTACGGTTCTTCGCTTCCCTGGCAACGCGCGCGGGAAGCATGCGCTTGGCCAAGGGCACGGCCTTTCGAGCGGCTGCCGTCTGCATGAGGCGCGCGCTTGCCTTCAGCTTGAGGTAGCCCCACTGCTGAAGAAGCGTGTTGGTGTGCACGCTCGACTCCCAGGCGGTAAACCCGTGGTCGGAGCACACGATCGCGCCCCCGTCACCGGCGTAGTCGTCGAGCAAGCCGACGATGCCGTCCATGGCCTCGTAGCAACGGATCACGCGGGGCCTCAGCACCCGGCCCGCCTCGGAGTCGTAGAGAGAATCCGCCGGGTCCAGGTAGCGGTAGTAGACGTGCTGGAGCCGGTCGGGGGTCTCCAGCACCGTGAACAGCAGGTCGGGCGGATCGAGCTCGATCAACTGCTCCAGCACCGTGTAACGCTGCTGGAGGACGCTCAGCGCGCGCTCCGCGAGGGCGGCATCGCGCCAGTCCCGCTCCCAGTCGGCGCTC
>JBOGWW010000003.1:0-3302 GCA_050693655.1 Actinomycetota bacterium
CCCCCATACCAGCGCGTGTCTGAGGAATAACGAGCGAGATTCCATCTCTCGCTGCTCGGGCGTGCGGGCGTCCAGGGTGTTCTCGATGAGACCCGCGGCGAACTTCAGGGCCAGGACCAGCACGACCCCCACGGCGGCGATCGCGAGGACGGCCGCCAGCGTCCACCCGCCCGCTTGGAGCGTTCGGAGTGCCGCGGAGCCTGCCCGGGAGCGCAACGGGCGCCGCGGTTGCGGGGCGGGGGTGGCGCCCTCTCTCGCTTCGGCCCCCGAGCGGTCGTCGGGCAAGTGCCCCCCGGGAACCGGTTTCTTGATCCTTGGCAACGTGGCGAGATACTAGCGGCGAGCAAGCTTGGGCGGACCAACCACCTATAGACTCTCGCCAGGACCTAGGAAGGCGGTGCCACCGAAATCATGCGAGGGCCGACGTATTCGATCGTCATCCCGGTGCTGGACGAGGAGGAGACGCTCGAGACCCTGTTCGATCGTCTCTCCACCGTGTTGCAGGACCTCGACGGCGATGCCGAGGTCCTCCTGGTCGACGACGGGAGCCGGGATCGGAGCTACGAGATCATGCTCGAGCGGAGAGCCCGCGATCCACGTTTCAAGCTTCTAAGGCTTTCGCGCAACTTTGGGCATCAGATTGCGATAACGGCCGGCCTCGACGCCGCCGCGGGCGATGCGGTCGTGATCATGGACTCCGATCTTCAGGATCCCCCCGAGATCATCCCCGAGCTGGCGGCTCGCTGGCGGGACGGCTACGAGATCGTGCACGCGGTGCGGACCGATCGTGACGGCGACACCGCGTTCAAGCGGGCTACGGCGTCGGTCTTCTACCGGGCGCTCCGGCGCGTCGCCGACCTCGACGCGCCCGTGGACTCAGGCGACTTCCGTCTGGTCGACCGTCGCGCGCTCGAGGCGTTTCGCTCGATGCGCGAGAACAATCGCTACGTGCGCGGCCTCTTCGCATGGGTCGGCTTCAACCAGAGTGGCGTAACGTACTTGCGCGGGGCTCGTGCGGCTGGAGTGACGAAGTACCCCTTCAGGCGAATGTTGAAGTTCGCCGCCGACGCGGTCCTGAGCTTCTCGAACGCCCCGCTCCGGATGGCGCTCACGCTCGGATTCATCCTCGCCGTGGTGTCGTTCCTCGGAGGGATAACGATCGTCGTGATGAAGCTGTCCGGGACCACACTGGTCCCCGGGTGGACCTCCATATTGACGGCCGTCTGCTTCATAGGCGGCATCCAGCTCGTCATGTTGGGAGTAGTGGGCGAGTACATCGCGCGCATCTACGACGAGGTGAAGAACCGACCGCTCTACATCGTTAGCGACATGCACGGCATCGCCCACAGCGCGCGCACCGAACCGCGTCGCTCGGTGATCACACACAACGGCGATGAAGCGGCGGCGTTCGAAGAGATCTCGGTAACCAAAGCTCGATGAGTGAGGAGTTCGAGCGTTACAAGGACTCCTACCGCGCCAAGGTCGAGGAGTCGATCGGTTTCGTCCATCAGGATCTCGACTTCTTCACCGAGGCCAAGGCGCGCCACATCGTCAGGCTGGCCACCACGCTGCTCGGCGACACGGGGCGCCTATCGGTGCTCGACGTTGGCTGCGGGGTCGGCCTGACGGACTCCTACCTCGAGAGCCGCTTCGGGCGGCTCAGCGGGGTCGATGTTTCCCCCGGAGTCATCGAGACGGCGGCTCGAGCCAATCCCTGGGCCGAGTACGCCACCTACGACGGTCGAAAGCTGCCCTACGACGACGAATGCTTCGATCTGACCTTTGCCATCTGCGTGATGCATCACGTCCCGACTGAGTTTTGGCTCGAGTTCGTGGCCGAGATGCGGCGAGTGACCCGACCCGGCGGACTCGTAACGATCTTCGAGCACAACCCCCTCAATCCGCTCACCCGCGTTGCGGTCAGTCGCTGTGAGTTCGATGTGGGTGTGACCCTTCTTCGCCTGAGGACCGCGCGCGAGCTGCTGCGCCACAATCGCATGGAACCGTCGGCACAGAGCTACATCCTGTTCTTCCCCTGGCGAGTCGAGGCTCTTCAACGCGCGGAGCGAGCGCTGAGGGGAGTGCCTCTCGGCGCGCAGTATTTCGTCGCGGGACGCGTCGAAGTTGCCGCACCCGAAAGCGCGCCCGGGGACCGGGCGGGGCGGTCGAAGTCGCCGGCATGAGTTCGCGCCGGCCTCCACGGCGGCTTGCCGCCATCCTCGCCGTGCTGGCTCTGCTCGCGTCCGCCGCCGCATGGGCCGTCTCCGGCAGAGGCGAGAACCGGGAGCTCAGCGCCTCCCCAGACCCGGGTCCCATCGCTGCCGATCTGTACTTGGAGGCCGCCTGCGGGTTGCCGGAGGATTGGGCCCGCTACGTTTACCGGGGCTGGCAGCCCGGGCCCAAGCGGGCCTGGGATCTGGCGGTCGTGCCCCGGGAGGAAAACTGGTTCGGGTCCTTCACCACCACGAGTCACTCCGGCCCCTACGACTACCTGCAACAAGTCCCGCTGGTGCTCTACGGTCCCGGGTTCATCACCCGGCGCGGTGCGGTGCGGCTCGAGCGAGAGGTGACGATCGCGGACCTGGCACCCACCTACGCGCAACTCATGGGCTTCCAGCTTCCCGACGCGTCGGTGCGGGGACTGCCCGAGCTCCTCGACGACGAGGGGCGAGCTCCGGCCGTCATCGTTACGCTGGTGATCGACGGAGGGGGTTGGAATGTGCTGAACCGGTGGCCCGACACGTGGCCCCATCTTCGTGAGCTCATGAAGGAGGGCGCCAGCATCCAGGATGCGGTGGTTGGGTCGTCGCCCTCGATCACCCCCGCGGTCCACACCAACCTGAGCACCGGTCAGTACCCGCGCACGCACGGGGTCATGGCGATCGTGGCCCGGTCGGACGAGGGTGAGCTCGTGAGCGGATTTGCCCACCGGCCTCAAATCGCAGCACCTCAGCGCGCGGACCCGACCGTCACGCTGGACAGCCCCACTCTGGCCGATCTCTGGGACGTGGCCACCGGCAACGAGGCCCACATCGCGATGATCGCTTCACAGAACTTCCACCTCGGAATGGTCGGACACGGTGCCGCCCTCGAGGGCGGCGACAAGGACATCGCGGCAATGACCGACCTGGAGCGCGTCGAGTGGATCACGAAGCCGGAGTTCTTCGCGCTGCCTCGCTACGTTTCGGCCGTGGAGGGACCCGAGATGGATCTCCGAGGCGTCGACATCGCGGACGGCCGCGCGGACGGGCTTTGGCGGGGCCACGACTACTGGCGCATCGACGCGACGCCCGCCTACGCAC
>JBOGWW010000004.1:0-3214 GCA_050693655.1 Actinomycetota bacterium
TGTCGTCGATGAAGATGGGCGCTTCGGCGAGCCGGCCCATCGCCCCGGAGAGTTTCCCCCAGTCTTGCTCCTGCAGCGTCCCTCGGTTGATGCGCTGGGAGTCGACCTTCGCCTCGGATGCCAGGAAGCGTTTAACGAGCTCGTGGCGGCTCATCTCGAGAGTGAAGATCACGACCGGCACGGGATCGGAGCGCTTCAACGCGGCCGCCAGGGCGAAGTCGTTCAGCAAACTCGACTTTCCCATCGCCGGTCTGGCAGCGACGATGATCAAGTTGTTCTCCTGGAAGCCCGCCGTGATGTCGTCGAGATCGGTGAAACCGCTCGAGACCCCGGTGATGTGCTCTCCGCGGTTATAGAGCTCCTCGATCTGCAGAAAGTTCTCTCCCAGCAGACCCTTGAGATCGTGCAAGTCATCGCGCAGCCGCCGGTTGGCGACCTCATAGATGATGCCCTCGGCCGCATCCACCGCGTCTGCGACGCTGGGCGGCATCGAGAACCCGATCTCCTGGACCTCGTTTCCGGCACCGATGAGCCGGCGGAGCAAGGCCAGCTCTTCGACGATGCGCGCGTAGCGAGCCGCCGCCGAAGCGCTGGGATAGGCCTCGATTAGCCCGAGGATGTACGGTCGCCCCCCGATGCCCTCGAGGGTCTGGCGCCGGCTCAATTCCTCGACGAGGGTGACCGCGTCGATTGCTTCGTGGCGATTGAAGAGTCCCATGATCGCCTCGTAGATCTCGGAGTGCGCCGGCTTGTAGAAGTCGTCGGCGCTCAGGATCTCGACGACGTTGGCGATCGCATCCTGGGACTCGAGCATGGCCCCGAGGACCGACTGCTCGGCATCCAGGTTGTGCGGGGGTATGCGATTGGGGCGTACCTGCTGCAGCTCCCGCGTCCGTTGCGCCACTGACTATCTCCCTTATACGAACATATGTTCGATACTGCCACGGATCCCGCTCGGTGGCAAGATCGACTCGCGCGGTCGAACAAAGCTCCGCTCGGGCCGCGCTGAAGACACAAGGGAAGAGGAGGCCGGGCGCCATCGCCCCGCCGGAGTCGTCGGCCACGTGAGCAAGACCGAAGCTACGTCCGTTCACCTGTGGACATCCAGTGCTTCCTCACAATTGGGGATAAGCGACAACGTCCCAGGTCAACCACCAAGACGGCCGGTGGAAAACTTGTCGGTGCAGCTAAAGTATTTTCTCTGTGCGGTGGTGCCCGATCTGCGGGACCTCCCGCGCTCAGAATCTGGGGCTAGCCTTCGTCCTCGTGGGCGATGACCTCGACCGTCACCAGCGCGTTCACCTCTTCGTGAAGGTGGACCTCGATCGAGAAGCTACCGAGCCTTCGAATCGGCTCATCGAGACGAACCTGGCGGGAATCGACCTCCTGCTCGAGCTGGTCCTGGATGGCCCGAGCAATGTCGTTCTTGGTTACCGAGCCGAACAGCTTGCCCTCTTCGCCCGCGCGCGCCGAGATGTACACGGGGCTCGAGCCGAGCAGGGCCACCTTGGTCACGGCGTCTTCCTTCGCCTTGCGGAGCGCTTCCTCCCGGGCGCGGCGCATCTGCTCCGCCTGCCTGAGCGCTCCCTTGGAGGCGACCAGCGCCAACCCCTTGGGCACGAGGTAGTTGCGCGCGTAGCCATCCGAGACCGTTACAACTTCGCCTTTGTGCCCGAGCGCTTCGACGTCCTTAGCGAGAATGATCTGCATCGCGATCCCTAACGCGTGGTGTAGGGGAGAAGGGCCATCTCGCGTGCGTTCTTGACCGCCGTCGCAGCCATTCGCTGGTGCTGCGAGCAGTTGCCGGTCACGCGCCGGGCACGGATCTTGCCGCGCTCGGACAGGAACTTGCGCAGCAGGTTGATGTCCTTGTAGTCGATGTAGGTCGTCTTGTCGGCGCAGAACTGACAGTACTTCTTCTTTCTCGGCCGACCGGGCTTCTGCGTGGGCTTCTTGTCACCCCGCCGCTTGTCTCGTGCCATTACCAGTCATCTCCTCCGGAGTTCGGTTGAGGCGAGCCCACGGGCGCACCGCCGCCCTGTCCGCCACCCTGGTTCCAACTGTCGCCCTGGCCTCCGGCCTGACCGCCGGGCTGGCCTCCGCCGGAGGGACCCTGGCCCGCGCCCTGTGACGCCTTGTCGCGCCGGGCCTTGGTGATCTGAGCCGTGGCCCACCGCAGCGAGGGGCCGACCTCATCCACCTGGACCTCGATCGTGCTGCGCTTGTTTCCGTCGTTGTCGTCCCAGCTGCGCTGCTGCAGGCGTCCCGTGACGATCACGCGCGAGCCCTTGTGCAGCGACTCGGACACGTTCTCTGCCATGTCCCGCCAGCAACTGCAACGAAAGAAGCCGTCGAGTCTGTCGTCCCAGGAACCGTCCTGGTTCCGGAAACGGCGGTTGACCGCGACCGTGAAGTTCGCGACCGCAGCGCCGCCGGGAGTGAATCGCAGTTCGGGTTCGTCGGTGATGTTTCCGACGAGCGTCACAACGTTGTCTGTAGCCATCTCTGCTCCTTAAGTGATCTAGTCGTTCGCCCCTAGGTGGGCCGGACGATCTTTCCTCGGATGAACTCGTCGGAGATCAGCAGAGTTCGCTTCAATCGGTCGACCAGCTCATCGGGTGCGGTGAAGTCGGCCACGAAGTAATAGCCCTCGTTCTGGTGGTTGATCTCGTAGGTGAAGCGCCGAACGCCCCATCGATCGACCTTCCCGAGTTGGCCGCCGTTATCGGTGATGGCCTTGGTGAAGCGGTCAACGGCCTTCTGGATATCTCCCTCTTCGAGGCGAGCATCCACGATGACCATGGCCTCGTACTTCCTCATATGTCTCCTCCTGTGGACTCGAGCCTGGGAACTCGAGGCCCCGGCGCGGGCGACCGCTTCGCGGGGCAGGGGTTTGCTTGGTAGCGACGCTACCGGCTCGTCATGCTAGCACCTCCCGTTGGGCTCGTTCAGCCTGCGCGGGGGCTGGGTCTTCGTTTTATGCGGGCTGTTCTCCGACGCCTACAAAGCTAGAGGGAGGCTGTGACAACTCTCGTCGAAGCGGCTGAGTCACGGCCCTGCGGGCCGCCAGAAAGACGACGATCAGAGCCAGCAACAACGCTGCGCGCCCCCACACTCCGCCGATCAGCAATCGTTTGGCCCAGGTGACGTCGAGTCCCTGATAGACGATGTCGTAGAACCACCTGAACACCCCGACGTAGACGGCCAGATCGGC
>JBOGWW010000005.1:0-2831 GCA_050693655.1 Actinomycetota bacterium
GCGTGAGGGGGGGCACTCGGGCCCCGAGCGACAGGGTGGCGATCAACGCGGCGTAGATCCCGTAGGCCCAGAAGGACTCACGAGGGGTTGCAACCACGACGAGCACAAAGGCGAGCGCCGCGGCGACCTTGCAGTGGGGCGCGAGGGTATGAAGCCGGCTTTCTCCGTGGACGAGCAGCCCGTGACCGTGAGTGTGGCCCCCGCTCAGAGCGGCTCTCCCTCCGCCGGGCCCGCTTCCCTGCGCCTCCTCAACCGCGCGAACAAACCGAGCCCCAGAGCGAACGTGACCAGGATGCCGATCGCCCCGGAGAGTCCCTTGCTCAGGGGCTCGTTCTCTACGCCCCGCACCGCGTAGTCGGCAAGCAGGCTGTCTCTCAGGCCGTGATCGGTCTCGGAGTCCGCGAAGCCCTTGTCTTCCGCTACCCGGTTCAGACCGTCGGGGTCGGGACTGGCGAAGGGGCTCACGAACAAACCCAGTGCGAGGGCCAGGAGCAGGCCCACCGTCGCGAACATGCGCGTGGACGCGTTTCTCACAGCGTGCCTCCCGTGGAGCCCACCTGGGGTCTCAACGCGACGGGCGGCATCAGGTCGCGCGCTCCGTGGACGAGGTCGGGGCGCACGCCGAGCACCAGTCCCACCGTCGCGGCCGTGATGACTCCCTCGCCCACACCGATGAGCGCATGAACTCCCACCATCGCGGTGAAGACCGAACCCAGGGGCACATCGACGTTGCTTCCGATGGCGAACTGCATGAAGAACGCGATCGAAGACAGCACCACCGACAAGCCCGCCGCGATACCCGCCGCCAGCGCCACCGAGACCCGCTCCTTCGGTAGCAGTTTTCGCAACCCCGCGAAGATCGCATAGCCACCCAGCGCGGTGACAAAGCCCATGTCGAGGATGTTGAGCCCGAGCGCGGTTATGCCTCCGTCGGCAAAGAAGGCCTGCACGATGAGCACCACGGACACACATAAGGCCCCCGCCCAGGGTCCGACCAGGATCGCCGCCAGCGCGCCCCCGAGCAGGTGCCCGCTCGTACCGGCGGCCACGGGAAAGTTAAGCATCTGGACGGCAAAGACGAAGGCCGCGGTGAGGCCCGCGAGGGGAACCTGCTTGTCCTCCATTGCCTCGGAAGTCCTCTTCACGGCGACGGTGAGACCGCCCGTCGCGACCACGCCGGCCGCGGCAGAGGTGGCGGCATTGATGAACCCGTCCGGGATGTGCATGGCCCTCCTCGGCCGAGCCGGGCTTATTGCAAAGACTTGCAATTACTGTACCGGCCGGGATGGAGGATCCGCAACGGCGGATGGCGTCCTAGCGGGAGCTCGGGGTGGTCTCGGGCTCGGCGGCCTCCTCGGGTTCCACGACGACGGAGGGCGGTGCCCTGCCACTGCCGGCATAGGGCGAGACCTCGGCGCCCAGAACCCGGGTGGCCCAGAGGTGACCCAGAACCAGCTTTCCGACGGCCACCGCGGGCACGGCGAGCAGGATCCCCCAGAAACCGGCCAGAGCGCCACCGGCGAGCAGCGAGAGCATCACGGTGACGGGGTGAATCCGAACGGTGCGCTTCATGACGTGGGGGCTCAGGAAGTGATTGTCGATCTGCTGGACGATGATCTCGACGACGGCCGCCTGGAGCCCCAGCCCCACTCCGCCGTAGACGGTTCCGATTACGAATCCGATACCGCCTCCGATGAAGGGGCCGACCAGCGGGATGAGGTTGAAGAACCCGGCGATGGCTCCGATCACGAACCAGAACGGGAGGCCGATGATGAGGAAACCGATCGCGGACATCAGGCCGACGAGGAACGCTACGAGCAACTGACCTCTGAAGAAACCTCCGACCGCACGACCGATCTTGCCCCCGAGGTCGGCGGCCTCTTCTTTATGCGCGCTCGGAACGAGATTGAGCATGTCGCGCTGCAATTGTGGGAGGTCCATCAACAGGTAGAGCGCGATGAGGGGGCCGATGACGAACCACAGCAGCACCCCGATGACCGAGGTACCTATATCGGTCAGTCGCGTGGTCTGTGACTCGAAGAACTCTCTGGTTCGTTGTGTGGCCCTGTCGCACTGCTCCACCGAGGGACCGCCCCCCTCGCCTATTTCCTCGGAACCGATCAGGCAGTCGAATTGAGTGGTGCTGAAATCGGTGCCGAGGCGCTCGTTGATGCCGTCGACCGAATCGTCGACGAACGTCACCAGTCGGTCCCTGAATACCGGCCAGTCCTCCTGGAAGCCTTCGATCTGGCGCGCTGCCAGCGGTGTCAGGGCGAAGCCGAGTGCCGTCACGATGCCGGCGATCACGATGTATGACCCCACGGCCCCGATACCCCGGCGCACACCACGTTTCTCGAGACGAGAAACGATGGGATTGAGTGCGTAGATGATGATCAGGGCGATGACGAGGGGCGGAAAGATGATGCTGATTTTGAACAGGGCCCACACCGCCGCGGCCGCGACGATCAGCAGACCGATGAGCGCCCATGCCCCCATCCCCGCGCGCCGGAGACGCTCGCCGGGAGGCAGCCGGGGAGGAGCCGGAGTGGACATGCTCTGAAGTATGCCCTCATCGGGGAGGCCTCCACGATTGAAGGCATCTGTCCGGACCTCTTGTTGGGTCCGGCGAGCGGTTGATGTTTCCTGGACCCGCTGCTCGAGAGTGCGCAGCTTTCGCCTAGATGGGGAAAACGCGGCGCTGTCGCTCGGGCCCTTCGGTTACGCGCTGGCGCATGAGTTTCCTGGTTACGTGCACGATCGCCCCGGCCGGGTCGGCGAAGGCCCGATCGCTGCCGACCGCCTCTATCAAGCCCGCGCTTGCGGATATGCCC
>JBOGWW010000006.1:0-33485 GCA_050693655.1 Actinomycetota bacterium
GCGTAGAGGATGATCACTCCGGCCAAAGTGAGCGAAAGAACGCTCTCGTTCAGGTTGTCAAGCAAGATCGTTCCCGCAACCGACCCGGCAACCCCCGCGGCGAGGAGGACGGGAAGGTCCCGCGTCCGGCTGTAGTGCCGGCGGTGTTTCCAGATAAGCCACGAGTTGGTGACTATCCCGGGAATCGCCATGATGACGACCGCAGCTTCGACCCCGAGAAAGGTCGCCATCACCGGGATGGCGACCTGTGGAAGGCCCTGGCCGGTCGCTCCTTTGACGAACGCGCCGAGCGCCATCCCGGCAATGATGATTGCAAGAGTGTCTAGCTCGAGGCTCACGCCATCACCGCGTCGGGGTCGACTCCCAAGTCCTCAAGCACTCTCGAGTTGGGTCTCAAGCTGCTAGTTGCCTCGCCAGCCAGTCGGCGCTGCGGTAGCGGTGCTTGTAGGGCACGTTGGCGCATCCAAAGGTGTCGCGCGTGAGAACGGGCAGAGCGTCCCAGAGGGAGCCGAAGTCATACGGCCCCGCCAGCGCGATGCACGCCTTTATGCCGTCGATGCCGCTGGCGATTCTGGGCGCGTAGTAGCCACCCAGGCTCACCCCCCACAAACCGATCCGGTCGGGATCTATGCCCGGCTGAGCCGCCAGGTGTTCGACGATTGCGGCCCCCGGTACCTCCCAGTCGCCTCTGATCGCGAGGTCGTACTCGGCCTCGTCTTGCCCCGGGCCGTCGACGGAGAAGGTCGCGATGCCTCGCTCGAGGAAGAGCGCCTCGGTTGCGGCGAACTCCTCCTTTGCCGAGTCCAGTCCGGCGACGAGCACCACGGCGGGCTGAGCTACGTCGCCGCGCGGCCGGCGAAGCACTCCGACGAGCGCGCCGGTTTCGAAGGGGATCTCATGACGCTCGCCGGGCGGGTCGAGATGTGGCAACGCATCGGCAAGACATCTGATCGCTCTCATGTGAGCGGCCTTCATCTGCCCGAGGTCCTCCACGAAGACGAACTTGGCGAAGTGGAACAGGACGGCCGCATCGCGCTTGCGACTCGATCGTCGATAGATGCGCTCCCCAAGGGGGTCTCAGGTGACGGGCTCGGCCGCCGAACGCTTGCTCTCTGCGTCGCGTACGTTGGCATTCAGGAACTCGACGACGCGATCGAGCGTCGCGCGCTGAATCTCATCGGGCTCGTAACCGCCCTCACCCCGTTCGGGACCCCATTGGTAAGCGTGCTCGGGATGGTCGAATGTGGCCCACTCCGCCTGCTTACCGGCGCGCGTCAACAGCTCGTGCAGCTTCCTGAAGAGACCTTGCAGGTGGTCGTCGTCCCTTCCCAAGACGAGTATCCGGACGTCATTTGAGATGCGTTGGATGCGTTCCCATGCCGCGGGGAAGTCGATCTCGTCGTCGGTGACATCGTGACGGAATTGCAGCCTCTCCTCGACGCGCGGTCCGGAGCTGTCTTCGACTGCCCATCCCTCGTCCGAGCCGCCTTCGTGCTTGAGGCCGAGGAACTCGATGACCGCCGGTTCGCTGGGAACCATGGCGGCGGGGCCCTCACGGATCTCGGAGATGAGCTTCATCTGTATCTCTCCTCCGTGGCTGACCCCGAAGGTTCCGATTCGTTGCGGATCCACGTCGGAGTGGCGCTGCAAGTAACGGACCACCTCGGCCACGTCCTGGTGGTCGAGGACCGCGGGGAGCCCCCGTGCATACTGGTCCTCGTTCTCCATGCGGCCCTCCGCATTGCAGACGAGGTAGCCCTCCTCGGCCAGCCGGTCGAACAGCCATCCCCGGCGACGCATCTGCTCGATCAGAAACGAGTAACCGAGACCACCCGAGCCCCCGTGGAAACAGACGACCGCGGGCCAGGGAGGCGGGCCGGCGGGCGCGCGCGCCACGGCGGGGACGTAGGCTCCGTCGAGCGCGTAGATCAGGTGGAGGGACAGCGGGGGATCGCCGCCCAGATCGGTGACGAGGTCGAGCGGCTCGACGACCGGCTTCCCGGCGTGGAAACGCCAGCCGGCGGGCCGCTCGGAGCGCGGGGTCAAGTTCCTCCTCCGGTGGTGGGTTGCAATCGTTTGCATCGTAGCGGGCGGGCTCGCAGAAGGTCAAACCACGAACCCGATCCGATCTCTATCCCGTGATCACCATGTCGAGCGGATAGTCGGTGACTCTCTTGCTGCCGGTGGCATCGACGATGTAGGTGTGCCCGAAGAACATGCCCAGGTTGCCGTCCGCGCGGATGGGATTCGGCTCGAGCATCAGGACCTGCCCGGGACGGATCTCCTCGTCCGGCGCCTCACCCACGTACACGTGCGGTGGTCCGGTCACCAGGTCGATTCCGTGCAAGAGGATGGGTCGCGACTGGTAGCCGTTATCCCTGAAGAAGCGACCGGCGCGCTCGATTTCGCTCAGGCTGTTGCCGGGCTGCAATTCCTTCTCCATCCCGAGAAACCCCGGCAGAGTGATCTGTTCAAAGAAGTCGCGCGCCGACGGTTCGGGTCGGCCGACGAAGATCGGCATCCCGATCTGCGCGGTGTAACCGCGGTAACCGGCGGCCAGCTCGTTGAGGACCACGTCGCCCTCGCGCAGGACGCGACGCGAGGGCCGAGGGTTTCCGAAGATCAGGTGGGGGTCGAAGGTCGAAGTCGAGCCGATGATCAGGAAGTCGACGTCCCCTCCACCCTCATAGATCGCCGCTGCGGCGGCCGCGCGCAGGTCCTTTTCGGTCGCGCCGGGACGGGAGCGCTCCACCATCGCGCCGAAGGCGTCCGCGCACAGGCGCCCCGCGGCCCGGACACAGTCCAGTTCCTCTTCGCTCTTGACGACGAAGAGCTCGTGGAACAGGTCCTCGGTCAGCACCAGCTCCGCGTCGGGCAGGCCGCCCACGAGGTCGCGGAACTGGTTCAGGGGCATGTAATCCCTGTGGCGCGTGTCGATGGGCGGATGGCCGATGCGGCCCCGGTCGAGCCCCTTCTCTAGGATCGCCTCCTGCAGCACCCGGCCGAAGCGACCACCGCCGGAGGGCCGGACGTCCGCCACCCAGGAGACCAGCCGGGTGGATTCGAGGTGGCTGCCACCCATCGAGTAGACGAGCACGGGGGATCCTCGGCGGGGCACGAGCACGTAGCAGGCCATGCCGTGCCACTCGAAGTGCCCGGTGAGCCACAGCATGCCCCCGCCCGAGCTCCAGTGGCTGGGCCCCCCGCCGACGATGAGCGCGTCGAGGCCGAGGGCGTCCATGCGAGCGTAGAGCGCCTCGTAGCGACGCCGGTATTCCGCGTCCGAGAATTTCTCGTAGACCGCGTCGTGGTGCCAGCCGGTGTTGATCAAATTGGAAAAATGTGCCTGATCGTCGATCGAAGCGTGGGCGGCGGCGAAGTCGGTGGCTCGCATTGCTTCGTGCGTCTCCTCTCGTTCTCGGACGGCGGGTTCCGACGATAGCAAACGTTTGCATAGCCGGGTTCGATTACATAGGATGCCCGCCAAGGCACCGCAGTCGACGTCTCCGGCGCTGGTCCCGCCCGACGCCACTGCTGTGGCCATGGGGGAACGGCAGGAAGGAGCCCAGGGATGGGATGGGTCAACGCAGAATCCGCCGGCGTCGCCGGGAGATCGATCGGGCGCAGGCCGTTGCTTGGAAGGTTTGCCCTGGTGGCGGCAGCCCTGCTGCTGGCGGCCGCCTGTGACGGGGCCGCGACCGACGCCGACGAGGTCGGTGCCGAGGGCTCGGGTGGTGAGGCGAACAATCCCGGTGTCTTCGTACACGCCCTCGACGGAGAGCCGACCTCGCTGGATCCCGCGCGCGCGGCTCTCGGCGAGTACGGCGAGCAGGCCATCATCCAGTCCTACGAGTTCCTGGTGGACATCGGGCCGGACGGGCCCGAGCCCCTTCCGGCGCTCGCCACCGAGGTTCCGACCGAGGAGAACGGTCTCGTTTCCGAGGATGGCTTGACCTACACCTTCCCGCTCCGAGAGGGAGTGAAGTTCCACGACGGGTCGGACCTCACGGCCGAAGTAGTCAAGTACTCGTGGGACCGCGCCATGGAGATGGCTCTCCCCGAGGGCCAGGCGAGCACGCTCAGCGACACCGTCGCCGAGACGCGCGCGGTGGACGACTTTACGTTCGAGGTCACACTCCAGCAACCCAACGCCGCCTTCATCACCTCCGTCGCCTACTCGACGCCGGCCGCGATCGTCAGCATGGAGGCGGTCGAGAGCAACGGGGGAATCACACCAGGCGAGCCGAACGAGTTCATGGACGGAAACATGGTGGGCACCGGTCCACACGAGCTGACCTCATGGGAACGCAACGAGCAGCTCAACTTCGAGATCTTCGAGGACTACTGGGGTGAACCCGCCGCTCTCGACGCGCGCTGGCAAAACGTTCCCGAGGAGAGTGCGATCGTGCTCGGTCTCAGGGCGGGCGACTACGACGCGATTCAGTTTCAACCCACTTTTGCGGCCGAGCTCGAGGACGCCGATGGGATCGTCTTGGACACCGGCGGGCTCCTCCTCGAGCCCTTCCAGCTCGCCTTCAACCTCAATATCCCGGAGGGAGCGCTTCCGCGCGGCGACACGATCCCGACCGACTTCTTCCACGACAGAAGAATCAGGCAGGCCTTTAACTTCTCGTTCGACTACGACGCCTTTATCAACGGGATCTTGGGCGGTCTCGGCGAGCCTGCGACCTACATCCCACCCGGTGTGCTCGGATACGACCCGGATGCGCCCGTCTACTCGCAGGACCTCGAACAGGCCGAGCAGCTCTTCAGGGAGGCCGGCGTGTGGGACGAGGGCTTCACGGTTTCGGTCCTGGTCGAGGACAACCCTGCGTTCGAGCCGATCGGCCTGATCCTCAAGGACAGCATCGAAGCGTTGAACCCGAACTTCCGAATCAACGTCCTCACGGTTTCCGAGAGCCAGTTCGACGAGGCCCATGGGGCGGATCCGTTCGAGTACGCCATGTGGATCAAGAACGCAGATCCGTTCGTCGACCCGCACTACTACTTGTCCACCTATCAGCATCCCGAGGGCGAGTGGGGCGAGCGCCTGGGCTTCGCGACCGGCTACGAGAACCCGGAGGAGATCGCGGACCTGATCGACGCGGGTTTCGCCACCACGGAAGTAGACGAGCGTGAGGCGATATACCAGGAGCTACTGCCTTTGCTCTATGAGGACCCGATGTGGATCTACCCGGCGCAGGAGGTGAACGCGCAGGCATACCGTGAGTGGGTTGACGGTTTCGTCTACAACCCGCTCTGGAAGACGTTGCGGTGGCGCTTCTACGACAAGAACTAGCCACGCGTCATGACCAAGGAGCTTCTTCGGTTACATGCAGGTCCGCGAGTACATAGCCCGGCGTCTGTTGACGCTGCCCATACTGATGTTCGGGGTCTCCATACTGGTCTTCGGGTTATCTCGAGTGGGTGGCTCGCCCATCGGAATCTACATAGAGCACGAGATGACGCCGGCCGAAGTCGCGCAGCTGGAGGAGCGCTTCGGGCTGGATGAATCTCTGCCCCAGCAGTACATCGCGTGGCTCGGGGGTGTGGTCCGGGGGGACCTCGGCTGGTCGGGAGTCTCCGCCGCGCCGGTCTCCTCGATAGTCCTGCCGAAGTTCACCGCGACCATGGAACTCGCCCTGCTGGCGGCCCTGATAGCGGTTGTGCTCGGCGTGGGCATGGGCACGTTCGGAGGAGCGCGAAGGAACCGATTCGGCGATCACCTGACGCGAGTGGTGGCGATCAGCGGCGCCAGTATCCCGATCTTCTGGTTCGGGCTGTTGCTTCTGATCGTCTTTTATCTGGGATTCGGATGGGCTCCGCTGGGACGCGCCGATCCGTCCATCTACGCCCGCATCGGTCACCCCACCGGCCTGTACACGGTGGACTCGTTGCTGAGTCTCGACTTCGGCGCGTTCATGGACGCATTGTGGCATCTGGCCCTTCCCGCGATCACGATGGGTTACGGAAGCACGGCCATCATCGCTCGCATGATGCGCTCGTCCCTCGTCGAAGAGCTGGGCGAGGACTACGTCGACGCCGCGCGCGCCAAAGGGCTTCCCGAGCGCCTGGTCATCCGTCGCCATGCTCGGCGCAACGCCCTGATGCCGACGATGACGGTCATCGGATTGAGCTGGGGTTTTCTCTTGCAGGGCACGGTCGTGGTCGAGCTCATCTTCAACTGGCCCGGACTCGGACGATGGATGACCGACGCGGTACTGCAGGGGGACCAGGCCACGATCATGTCTTACGTGCTCATTACGAGCATCATCTTCCTCGCGGTCAACCTCGTTGTGGATGTTGCCTACGCGTACCTGGACCGCCGCGTGGTCCTGGGGGAATAGGCATAGGTGGCCGGGACCGCAGAGGCAGGCCGCGTCCCGCGTCCCGTTGGCGGCCGCTTCCGCACGCTCGCGACGCGGACCAGACGCCTCGGCGAAATCGCTCGGGAGAGCCTGCGAAACCCAACGACTCTCATGGGTGGCGTGATCGTGGCGGCGTTTCTGTTGATGGCCTCGTTTGCACCGTTGTTGATCGAGCCCAATACGCCGAACGCGTATCAGATGCCGAGGGACTTCGGATCGGTCAACGTCCCCCCGGGGACCGACGGGCATGTGCTCGGGACGACACCCACCGGGGGAGATGTGCTCTACGGAATCGTGTGGGGAGCTCGTACCTCTCTGCGTCTCTCGATCATCGTCGTGGCCATAACGGTCGTTGCCGGCGTTGCGGTGGGCAGCGTCGCGGGCTTCCTCGGGGGCCGGTGGGACGAGGTGCTGATGCGGCTGGTGGACGTGTTTCTATCCGTCCCCGAGCTCATCTTCGCCTTGGCCATCGCGGCCGTCCTGGGCCCAGCCTTCGGCAACATCATCCTCGCCCTGGCGGTGGTGTTCTGGGTCAAGTACGCGCGCATCATCCGCGGGCAGATCATCCATGTGAAACAGAACGAGTACGTTGATGCGGCGCGCGTGATGGGGGATAAGCGATGGCGCATCTTCTTCAAAGACGTGCTGCCGAACTCCATTACGCCGGTGGTCGTGCAAGCGACCGTCGACATGGGCCACGTCGTGCTCATCGGCGCGACGCTTTCCTTCATCGGTCTCGCCGAAGCGGGTCTCGCGGAGTGGGGCAACCTGGTGAGCGAGGGTCAGTCGGGCATCATCGCGGGGCGGTGGTGGGTGGCTACTTTCGCCGGCGCAATGGTGTTCTTGTGGTCTCTCGCCTTCAACCTCCTGGGCGACGGTCTGCGCGACGTCCTCGACCCCAAGAGCGAGCGGCGGTGAGACACCCGGATGTCGCCACCGACGTGCCGCCGCACTCGAGTCCCCTAGGCGTGGGCAACGGGTCGCCCGGCGCTTCGCAGCCACTGCTATCGGTCACGGATCTCCGGGTTCATTTCGCGTCAAAGCGCGGTCTGGTGCATGCGGTCGACGGAGTGACGCTCGACATTCATGAGGGCGAGACCCTCGGCCTGGTCGGCGAAACGGGCTCGGGCAAGAGCGTCACCGCGAAATCACTGCTCCGGCTGGTACCGACCCCCCCGGGTATCTACGCGGGAGGTGACGTACTGTTCCGCCCGCGCAACTCGAGCGGCGAGTCGGTGGACCTGCTACGTATCCCCGAACGACAGTTGCGCGACATTCGCGGCAACCGGATCGCGATGATCTTTCAGGATCCGGCCAAGGCACTTAACCCCGCGTTGTCCGTCAGGCAACAACTGGCGGAGGTGTTCGCCGAGCATCGCTCGTCCGATTTGTTGTCCGGGGCGAAACTCGCCGGTACGGGGCCCCCGGGAGCCGGTCCGCTCATGAGCCGGGCGGCGCACAGACGGTCGACCTTTCTCGAACGTCGATTGCTTGCTCTACCGCCCCTCAGGGGTCTGGACAAGAGGCTGCAGCGGGAGCTCGACGAGCGCATAGCCACGGCGCTCGCGGCAACTCGTATTCCGAATCCGGCCAAGGTCATGAACTGTTATCCGCACGAGCTGTCCGGTGGGATGAAGCAGCGCGTCATGATCGCCCAGGGCCTGGCATGTAACCCCGACCTTCTGATCGCCGACGAGCCGACGACGGCGCTCGACGTGACCATCCAGGCCCGGATCCTCGACCTCATCCAAGAGCTGCAGGAGCAACATCACGCCGCGGTGCTCTACATCAGCCATGACCTGTCTCTCGTGAAGAGAATCAGCGATCGAGTGGCGGTGATGTACGCGGGCAAGCTGGTGGAGACCGCATCCACGGCACGGCTCTTCGAGGATCCCCTTCACCCCTACACGAGGGCTCTGCTCGCTGCGGTCCCCACGGCGGACCAGGCAAGAGGCGAGCTCGCCGCCATCGAGGGCACCGTTCCCGAACTCGTCGATCCCGAGCCGTGTTGCCGTTTTCACACGCGCTGCCCACACGCGGGCCCCATTTGCTCGGCGAGGGAGCCGCTGCTTCTTGCACGAGACCACGAGCAGCACCGGGCGGCCTGCTTCCTATACGACGATCCGCAGGATGTCGGGTCGCCTCGAGATCTCATGCCGCAACGACAAGAGGACGAAGGGCGATGAGCATCACCACGACGCGGATGGGTGAACGCACGGTTTTAGCCCCGAGCGAATACGTCGTGTCCGTACGCGGCCTGCGGAAGCACTTCCCCGTCAAGGAGGGCGTTCTCCAGAGAGTCACGGGGCACGTCCGGGCGGTCGACGATGTCAGCTTCGACATCAGGCGAGGGGAGACGGTCGGCCTCGTGGGAGAGAGCGGGTGCGGCAAGACCACTCTCGGCCGCTGCATCAGTGGATTGCTGAATCCCACCGAAGGGGGTGTGTACTTCGGGCTCGAGACGGAGGCGCACCGGGAGCTGGACGAGCTGTTGAGGCTACCTTCCGAGGAGAAAACCGCGGGGCAGACGCAGAGGCTGAAGGAACTCGCGCATCTCTACGAGATCGATGCCATGCCCAAGAAGCGGTGGGCCGAGTACAGGCGGAACTGCCAGGTCGTCTTCCAGGACGCATTTTCGTCGCTGAATCCGCGGCAACTAGTCAAGGACATCGTGGGCCGGCCCTTGAGGGTCTACCGGGAGGCGTCGGGCAGCGAGTTGAATGCACGCGTCGTCGAGTTGCTGGACAGCGTGGGCCTGGGCGAGCAGCATCTCTACCGTTACCCCCACCAGTTCTCGGGCGGGCAGCGTCAACGCATCTCGATCGCGCGCGCTCTCGCGCTCGATCCCAGCTTCATCGTTTTGGACGAGCCGACGAGCGCGCTGGATGTCTCCGTTCAGGCGCAAATCCTCAACCTGCTTCACCGCCTACAGAAGGAGCGCGGTCTCACCTATCTGTTCATCACGCACGACCTCAGCGTCGTACGTCACATGAGCGACCGGATCGTGGTCATGTATCTCGGTCAGATCTGCGAGACGGGTCCGTCCCGCGAGCTCTTCGAACACCCGCGCCACCCCTACACGAAGGCCCTCATAGCGGCCGACCCGAGCGAGAGCTCACAGGAGCGCGCCGGGTTCCGGCTAATGGGTCCGATACCCGATCCCGCGCGGCCCCCGCAGGGATGCCGGTTTCACACGCGCTGTCCGGTGGCGACCGAGTTCTGCGGTTGGGACGTCGACGACGTCGTACGGCAGCTCGAGAGCAGCGGAGTCTCGATCGAGGGCATTACCGCGGTGCAGCGCCACTCTGAGTTCTCCGCCGATCTCGATTTCGACACGGAGGAACAGGCGGTCGAGCTGGTTGGTCAGCTGCAGTCGGAGGCGGTGTCCGAGCCGATGAAGCGGTCCCTGAGCCGGTTGATGCGCAGCGAGAAAAGGGTTTCGGTGGGTTTCGATCCGGTCGAGGAAGTGCGCCTGGAGCAGGTTGGTCCCGAGCACGACACCGCCTGTGTATGGCACACGCATCAGTACCCTCAATTGCGCGAGCGAGCCCCCGAGGAGCCGTCGAGCTAGCCGCGAGGAGGTGCGGTTGACCCGCGCAGCACGAGTTCCGGTTCCAAGCGAAGGGTTACCGGTTGCGTGGCCGGATCCTCCAGTCGCTGAAGCACAAGCTCCGTGGCGCGCACCCCGATCTGGTAGTGGGGAATTCGGATGGTCGTGAGCGGGGGGCGAAGCTTGTCGAGAAACGGTATGTCGTTGTATCCGACGATAGACAGATCGTTGGGACAGCTCAGTCCCACCTCTGCGATGACGTCGTAGCAGCCGAGAGCGAGCAGGTCGTTGCCGGCAACGGCCGCGGTAAAGTCTCCGCCGGAGTCCAGCAAGCTCCGAAAGACCCGGGCCCCCTCCCCCTCGGTGAACGTATTCGTGAAGCGCGTTATCTCCGGATCCGGTTCGAGGCCTGCTTGGTGCATGGCGTCGAAGAAGCCCTCGCGCCTCGCCTTACCCGTCGAGTAACGCTCCGGTCCCACCACGTGCGCGATGCGCCGGTGGCCCAGTGCGACGAGATGCTCGACCGCAAGAGTCGTGCCCTTGTGATCGTCGGTGATCACCGCGAACGCTTGGGGGCTGTCGACGGTCCGGTTGACGAGGACGATGGGTACGTCCGCGGCGATGGCATCCTCGATGAGGGGGTGATCGCGCTCGGCCGTGGCCATGATGAATCCCTCCACTTGGCGCCCCCTCATGGTCTCGAAGTGGAGGCGCTCCTTCACCGGGTCGTTGTCCGAGTTGGCGAGCAGTGCGGTGTATCCCACTTTCGCGAGCGTGTCTTCTATCCCTCTCACGATGGGAGGGAACAGGGGGTTGGTCAGGTCCGGGATGAGAACGCCCACGGTGAAGGTCTTGTTCGTCTTCAGACCACGCGCTATGGGGTTCGGGCGGTAGTCGAGCTCCTCCGCCGCCCGCATCACCTTCTTGGCCGTGTCGGGATTGACCAGCGAGCGGGTCTGCGGGTTGAGCGCGCGGGACGCGGTGCCGGCATGGACCCCGGCGCGCCGGGCAACGTCTCTGAGGGTGACAGGGGAGGTCGCCATTCGTATCCCCAGGTTCCCTTTCGCTAGACCGACAACGCCAGATTCACAGCGACTGTATGTGCCGCGCCGGCGGGTGCCCCGTATTTGCGCGCCGGCCGGCGCTTGACAGGCGTTGCGACGGGGTGAGAATACTGCAATCGATTGCTAGGGGGCGGCCAAGCCCCGAGCGGAGCCCGCGAGGGCGATTGGAGGCTGCTTGGCAAAGGGTCCGTGCATCGATCTGCACTGCCACTTCATACCGAAGGCCCTCATCGACCTGATTGAGCGGGAGGGCTCCGCCCACTCCGTGGAGTTGACCGGCGGGGGCACCGTCTCGTTCGCGGGACGGGACGCGACACAGGATCTCCCCCAGGGCATGCTCGATCTCGAGGACCGGCTCCAATGGATGGACGACCAGGGCATCGACGTCCAGGTGCTGTCGGCGTGGATGGACTTCTCGGCCTACGTCCTCGATCCCGACGACGGGGCCTGGCTCGCCCGCTCGCTCAACGAAACCACCGTCGAAGCGATCGCGAAGCACCGCGACCGATACCGGGCGATGGCCGCCGTGCCGCTGCAGGCCCCCGAGCTCGCCGCAGAGGAGCTGGCCTACGCGGTGCGCGAGCTCGGAATGGTCGCGGTGGAGATCGCCACCTCGGTGATGGACAAGGAACTGGACGATGCCTCCCTGGCCCCCTTCTGGAGCGCGGCCGAGGCCCTGGAGGTCCTGGTCCTCGTCCATCCCTACGCGTCCATTGGCTCGGCCAGGCTGACCCGCTATTTTCTGAACAACATCGTCGGCAACCCGGCCGAGGAGACCGTGGCGGCCGCGCACCTCATCTACGGTGGAGTGCTCGAGCGTCACCCCGGCTTGAGGGTGTGCCTGACCCATGGAGGCGGCTTCTTGCCCTATCAGATAGGGAGACAGGATAGGGGCTTCGAGTCGGTGTCCCGGCTGACCCGCAGGAACCTGAGTGTCGCTCCCTCGAGCCTGCTGCGCCGCTTCTACTACGACTCGGTCGTTCACTCTCCGGAGGCGCTGAGGTTCCTCGTCGAACGCGTGGGCGGAGACCGCGTCGTCTTGGGCAGCGATTACCCCTTTCCAATGGGAGACCCCGAGCCGGTGGTGACGGTTCGAAAGACCGAGCTGGGCGAGGAGCTCACCCACGCGATCCTGAGCGAGAACGCGCGGGCCGCGCTCGGCATCGAGCCGAGCGAAGACCGTGGCTGACTCGAGGCACCCGGCTTGCGCCCCGCCACTCCGCCGGGGTACCCTGCAATCGTTTGCAAGGGAGAGCGTACCATGGCTGAAGTGAACCTCAAAGCGCACAAACTCGGCTGGATCGGAACCGGCCGGATGGGCTACAAGCTGGCCGAACGGCTGCTGGAGGCCGGCTGCGATCTCTCCGTCTACAACCGGACCAGATCGAAGGCCGAGCCGCTGTCCTCCGGGGGGGCCCGGCTCGTGGATTCGCCCGCCGAGCTCGCCGGCTGCGACATCGTCTTCTCGATGGTGGGCGGCGACGACGATTTCCGGGCGGTCACGCTCGGCGACACGGGCGTGCTGTCCCAGGAGGGAGCCGCGCCCCGGGTCCTGGTCGATTCCACCACCATCTCCGCAGGCATGTCGGCCGAGGTGCGCGCCGCGGGAGAGAAGGTCGGCACCGAGCTCCTGGCCGCCCCCGTGAGCGGCAACCCCGAGGTGGTGGCGAGCGGGAAGCTGACGCTGGTGGTCTCCGGCCCCCGGGAGGCGTTCGATCTCGCCCGTCCCTATCTCGAATTGCTGGGAGCCGGCAGCACCTACGTGGGCGACGCCGACGCTTCTCGCCTGGCCAAGATCTGCCACAACCTCATGCTGGGGGTCGTGACTCAATGCATGGCGGAGATCACGGTGCTGGCCGAGAGGGGCGGACTCGAGCGAAGCGCCTTCTTGGAGTTCCTCAACAAGAGCGTGATGGGCTCGGTGTTCACCCGCTACAAGACGCCGGCCTTCGTCAATCTCGACTACCACCCCACCTTCACGCCGGTGCTGCTGCGCAAGGACTTCGACCTCGGCCTCGAAGCGGCGCGTGCGATGGACGTGCCGATGCCCCTGGCGGCGCTCACCCATCAGCTCGTGCAGAGCCTGATCGGGCGGGGTTACACGGAGGAGGACTTCGCGGTGTTGCTCGAGCAGCAGGCCGCCGCCTCCGGCTTGAAGCTCGAGCCCGAGAACGTCGAGGTCTCGGATGGTCTGTCGGACGGCGATGCATGATGGCCGACTCGGCGAGGTGGTCCGACGAGGCGAAGCTCGACGAGGGCACGCGCCTGGATCTGTACCGGAAGCTCTCGGAGATCCGTCAGTTCGAGCAGCGCGCCTACGATCTCTTTCTCCAGAACCTCGTGAAGGGGACGAGTCACCTCTCCCTCGGCCAGGAGGCGGTCGCCGCCGGCTTCGGCGGGGCGCTGCGCTACGACGACTTCTCCTTCTGCACCTACCGGGGTCACGCTCACACGCTCGTGCGCGGGGCCTCGATGACGGGTCTCATGGCGGAGTTGCTCGGTCGATCGAACGGGATCCTCGCGGGCAAAGGCGGGTCCATGCACCTGACCAGCACCGAGCACTTCGCCATGGGGTCGTACGCCATCGTCGGCGCGCATCTTCCCATCGCGGCGGGAGCGGCATGGGCGGCGCAGGAACGAGGCTCCGGCCAGGTAGCGGTCTGCTTCTTCGGTGACGGCACCACCAACATCGGCGCCTTTCACGAGGCCCTCAACCTGGCCGCGGTGTGGAGGTTGCCGGTGGTGTTCGTGTGCGAGAACAACCTCTACATGGAGTACACGCCCATCGCATCGGTAACCGCCGTCGAGCACCCCGCCGCGCAGCGCGCGGCCGCCTACGGTCTCGAGTCCTTGATCGTGGACGGCAACGACGTCGACGAGGTCTACGGAATCGCGACGACCTACATCGAACGGGCGCGCGCGGGGGAGGGACCCGCTCTGATCGAAGCCAAGACCTATCGGAAGGGTGGGCACAGCCGCGCCGACCCGGCGAAGTACCGTCCCTCCACCGAAGTCGAGACATGGCTGGCGCGCGATCCCATCGCCTTGTACCGGGCGCGTTTGCTCGAGCTCGGATTCGAGAGCGGCACCCTGGACGAGATCGACGAACAGGTACTGGGGGCGGTGGACCGCGCCACCGAAGAGGCGAAGGCCGCGCCGCCGCCGTCGGAGGACCTCATCTACACCGACGTCTGGGCCGACGGAGGTTCACAATGGCGGAACTGACCTACAGGGACGCCGTCGCGGCGGGCATCGCCCAGGAGATGAAGCGCGATTCCAGCGTCTACTTCATCGGCGAGGACGTCGCGGCCGCCGGGGGCGTTTTCAAGACGACCGGCGGCCTGCTCGATACCTTCGGCCCCCGCCGGGTGCGCGACACCCCGATCAGCGAAGAGGCGATCGTCGGCGCCGTCATGGGCGCGGCCATGGCCGGTCTGCGTCCCGTGGGCGAGATCATGTTCTCGGACTTCTTCGCCACCTGCTGGGACATCGTGGCCAACCAGATCGCCAAGACGCGCTACATGACCAACGGTCAGGTGAGTTTGCCCTTGGTGCTGCGCAGCGCCAACGGTGGAGGACTCCGGTTCGGGGCGCAGCACAGCCAGGCGGTGGAGAACTGGGCGATGGCGATTCCCGGTCTGAAGGTGGTGGCGCCCTCGACGCCGGCGGACGTCAAGGGCCTGCTGGCGGCGTCGATTCGCGAAGACGACCCGGTGGTGTTTTTCGAAGCGAAGTCCCTCTACGCGGTCAAGGGCGAGGTTCCGGACGATGAGCACGTCGAACCGCTGGGGAAGGCCGTGGTCCACGGCGACGGCGACGAGGTCGTCCTGATCGCCCTCGCCGCGATGGTGCCGAGGGCCCTCGAGGCGGCCGCGCGCCTGCGCGCCGAGCACGACATCGGCAGCCGGGTCGTCGATCTGCGGTCGCTCGTGCCGCTCGACGTGAGCGCGATCCTCGAAGCAGTCGGCGCCACGGGACGGGTCTTCACGGTCGAGGAAAACCCTCGCCTGTGCGGGTGGGGGGCCGAGATCTCCTCGATCGTGGCCGAGGAGGCGTTCTACGACCTCGACGGCCCCATCGTGCGCATCACGACACCGCACGTCCCCCTCCCCGCGGCCGAGGCGCTCGAGGATGCAACCCTCCCGACCGTCGAGCGCATAGTCGCGACGGTCCTGCGCGAGCAGTAGTTCGGCTCCCTGGGCTCCGAGCGCATCCTTTTCATCGTGCTCCCTTCTCCTGCGCCGTCCGTAGCTCCGCAGCCGCCTGTTGGGCCGCCTCCAGGATGCTGCGGTAGCCCGTGCAGCGACACAGGTTCGACGACAGAACCTCGACGAGATCGTCATCGTCCATATCCGGTTTCGATGCGAGCGCCCCCGCCAGCAACATGATGAAGCCCGGCGTGCAGAAGCCGCATTGAAGTCCGAAGTTGTCGATGAACGCCTGCTGCACCGGGTGCAGGGCCTTCTCGGTGGCCAGACCCTCGATGGTCGTGATGGCGGAGTCCTCGCACTGCACCGCGAAGACCAGGCAGGCGCGCGTGGGATCACCGTCGAGGAGCACGGTGCAGGCTCCGCACACTCCGTGCTCGCAGCCCAGGTGGGTGCCGTGAAGGCCGAGGTCGTCTCTGAGCACGTCGGCGAGCGTGCGTCGAGGCTCGACCTCGATCTCGTGCCGGCCCCCGTTCACCGTCAGGGTCACCGCGGTCAAGAGGCGGCCTCCAGGGCGTCGGCGAGAACGCGTCGTGACAGCACCTCGACGAGATGACGGCGGTAGTCGGCCGAACAGTGCGGGTCCGATGGGGGATCGACGTCCTCCGCGGCCGCGTGCGCCGCGGCGGCCAGCGCCTCGGCCGTCGCCCTCTCTCCCACCAGCAGCGACTCGGCGCGTGCGGCTCTCACGGGAGCCGGTCCGGCCCCCGCGAGGGCGAGGCGCACCTCGGCGATCGAGCCCCCGGCGAGCGTCATCGCCGCGACCGTCGCGACGGTCGCGAAATCACCTGCGGTCTGGCTCTTCTCCCTGAAGCCGGTTCCCGCGTTGATGAGTCGCGGCAGGCGCACCTCGGTGATGACTTCGTCGGTTGCGAGCGCGGTCGTGAATAGCCCCTCGAAGAACTCTGCGGCGGGGATGTTCCTGGGCCCCCGGACGCTGCGAGCCACGATGGTCGCATCGAGCGCCAACGCGAGCATGCACCACTCCGCAGCCGGATCCGCGTGCGCGAGGCTGCCCGCGAAAGTGCCCCGCACGCGAATCGGAAGGTGGCCCACGAAATGGGACAGGCGAGCGAGCAGCCCGGCGGCCGGATCCCGAGTCACGGGGGCCTCGAGGTCGCGGTGACGCACCAGTGCCTGGATCACGTATTCGTCGCCGTCCACGTAGACGCGGTCGAGCCCCTCGATGCGGTTGAGGTCGATCAACAGCGAGGGGGTGGCGAGCCGGAAGTTCATCGCCGGCACCAGGCTCTGGCCCCCGGCGAGCAGCTTCGCCTCGCCGGAATGCCCGGCGAGCGCGCCGAGCGCACCGTCCAGGTCGGCGGGGGCCAGGTAATCGAAGGAGCTCGGCTTCACAGCCCGGTATCCTATAGTCGCTGCAAACGATTGCGCCCCGTCAAAGATGTGGGAGGGAGGAGCGATTGAGGTTCGTGGGTCAGGGGCCCCCGCGCGTCGAGGACCCGGGACTCGTGACCGGGGCCCACCCCTACGTGGCCGACATCGCGGTGACCGGTTGCCTGGAAGCCTCCTTCGTGCGCAGTTTCGAGGCCCACGGGGTGCTCGGTTCGGTGGACTTGACGGCGGCGACCGGCGTGCCCGGGGTGGTGGGGGCCTACTCGGCGACCGAGCTGCCCGACCTTCCCGACACACCCGTTCCGCCGCGCTCCGAGGTTCCGGCGGAGATGTCGTGGCCCGCGCTCGCCCGCGCGCGGGTCCGCTATGCCGGACAGCCCCTCGGGGTGGTTGTGGGCACCGATCGCTACGCGGCCGAAGACGGCGCCGAGCTCGTCGTTGCCGATATCGATGCACTCGAAGCGGTCGTGGAACCCGCCGCCGCGGCCACGGATGAGGTAAGGCTCTTCGCGCCGCGCTCGAACGTCGTATCCGTGCGGGAGTACGGCGCGCCGGTAGACGAGGTGATGGACGCTGCTCCGGTCGTTGTCGAGACGGTCATCCGTAACGAGCGACTCTGTCCCACCTCGATCGAAGCACGCGGCATTCTCGTGATCCCCAACGGCGACCACATCACGGTGCACGTCTCGCATCAGGCACCACAGAGACTGCGGCGGTCTCTGGCGCGCGCTTTGAACCTCGAAGACGACCGGGTGCGGGTGATCGTTCCTCACGTCGGCGGTGCCTTCGGCGCCAAGAGCCAGACCTTCCCGGAATATCTCGTCGTCGCGCACCTCGCTCGCAAGTTGCATCGACCGGTGCGCTGGATCGAGGACCGGCGCGAGGCGTTTGCCGGAGCCACGCACGGAAGGGGGCAGAGCCAGCGGCTGAGAGTTGCATCCGACGAAGAGGGAAACCTGCTCGCGCTCGAGGGGCTCGTCGATGCCGACGTCGGTGCCTACCCTCACACCGGTGACTTTGTTCCCTCGATGACCGGTTTCGTTCTCTCCGGCCCCTACCGGATCCCACGTCTCTACGTCCGGATACGGTCGATCGTCACGACCACGACGCCGGCTGCTTCGTACCGGGGCGCCGGGCGCCCCGAGGCCGCGTTCGCGCTCGAGCGGTGCATGGATCGCTTGGCGCACAGGCTCGGAGCGGATCCGGCCGAGCTGCGACTGCGCAACTTCATCGGTCCCGGCGAGTTTCCCTACGAGTCGCCCACCGGGGCGGTCTACGATTCGGGAGATCACCCCGCGGCGCTGCGGCTGGCCCTCGAGCTCGCCGGCTACCACGAGCTGCGGGCCGAGCAAAGGCGCCGGCGCCGCGAGGGCGACGCGCGGCTGCTCGGCATCGGTATCGGCAGCTACGTCGAACGGTCGGGCGGCCCGGCGGGGAGCACCGAGTTCGGGTCCATCACGATCGAGGCCGATGGGAGCGTGACCGCGCGCTCTGGGGCCACTCCGCAGGGCCAGGGCCACGCGACCGCCTTTGCCCAGGTCGTTGCGAGCGCGCTCGACGTCGCTCTCGAGCGGGTGCGGGTCGTACAGGGCGACACCGACGAGGTTCCCAACGGGGTGGGCACCTTCGGGTCGCGCAGCATGCAGGTCGGCGGTTCCTCCCTGCACCGGGCCTCGCACGAAGTTCTCGACGAAGCTCGCCGCCGCGCTGCCGTCCGACTCGAGGTGGCCGAGACGGACCTGCGCTACGGGGACGGCGGCTTCACCGTGGCGGGAACCCGTCTTTCCCTCACGCTAGGCGAACTCGCGGCAGAGAGAGCGCTAACGGCGCAGGCGGAGTTCGGCCCGCCTCAGGCCTTCCCCTTCGGCACCTGCGTGGCGGTCGTCGAGATCGATCGCGAGACGGGCGATATCTCGCTCATCACGCTCGTAGCGGTGGACGACTGCGGCGAGATCATCAACCCCAAGCTCGTCGAGGGACAGGTCGTCGGATCGATCATGCAGGGAATCGGCCAGGCCCTGTACGAGCGCGTCGTCTACGACGAGTACGGCCAGCCCCTCATGAGCTCGTTGATGGACTACTCATTGCCGACGGTCGCCGAGCTCCCCTCGTTGGTGCTGGGCGAGACCGTGACACCGAACCCCAACGTCCCCTTGGGGAACAAGGGGGCCGGTGAGGCAGGGTGCATCGGCACGCCCCCGGCCATCGTCAATGCCATCGTCGATGCCCTCGAGGGTCGGGATGAGGGTATCGACATGCCGGTCACTCCCGAAAAGGTTTGGAGGGTGCTCCGCGGAACCGGCTAAGAAGTCCCGCGCCTCGCGGCTCGCACTAGACCCTGCAGGACGCGCAGGTCGCGCTTGAAGACGCGCGTCATCAAGGGCCTGAAGCCCGTGAGCCCGAGCGCCCCCGCCACGCCGAGCGGCGGATGGAGTTTCTCGCTCCAATAGAGGTGAGTGCGCTGGGCGTCGAGCGGCGTCAGATGGATCTCACCGCGTCCCGACACCCAGCCCTTGTGGTCGATGGCCAGGAACCGGTTGGGTTCCCAGCCGACGACCTCGACCTCGTCGCGGGTGGTGATCCCTCCGATGCCTACGGTAGCCTCGGCCTTGACTCCGATACCCTCGCGCCGCGCGGAGGTAACGACGAAGTCGTGAGCCTCGAGTTGCCAGTCGCCTTGATGCTCCCAATCGGTGATCAACCCCCACACGATCTCCGGCGGCCCCGGCATCGTCTCGGCGAGCTCGACGACGATAGGCCACCCCCGGCTGACGGCACTCACGATCCCCATGACCGAAGATGCTGACACAGAACCGGGTCTATTCCGTCGGGATTCTTGGGCGTTGATGAAGGGTCTCGAGCCGCGACGGCGAATCATTGGGGACGAGACCGCGAGCGGACACAAGGAAGTGGATTCAGACGGCTCCGGGTCGACGGTAGCAGCTCCGGGCTGCTACCCGGGTCTAAGTCGGGCAGGTTTCCAAGGCAACGAGGGCGCGGTCACTCCGCGTCCTCACCCGATCTCGACTTGACCTCATCCCAGGTGGGCCGCTTCATCCGAAAGGTATCGGCGGCCGCGCGCGTGTACCAGGAGCCGCCGAGGCGCCCGACGGGATCGAGGAGGTCGGCTGCCACGCGTCCGTTTCGTATGACCGCCTCGTCCACCACCAGATGGACGACGTCGCCGAAGACCATGTGGCCGTTCCCGATGCTCACGATTCGATTCACCGCGCATTCGAACGCCGCCGCGGCGCGTGCCACGCGCGAGGGTCCGACCTTCTTCGAGGGGGAGTCCTCGAGTTGCGCCCAGATGAACTCGTCCTCCTCGGGGGGGAAGTTCGCGGCGGTGAGATTCATTGCTTCGGCCAGCCGGGCACCGACGATGTTTACGACGAACTCCCCGGTCGCTTGCACGTTGCGCAGCGTGTCCTTCTCACCTGTCGAAGTGAAGTGGATCACCAGCGGATTGCTTGATATCGCGTTGAAGTAGCTGTGGGGAGCCAGGTTGCGGGCTCCGTCGGGCGACAGCGTCGAGACCCACGCAATCGGCCGAGGCACGACGAGGGCGGTCAGCAGGAAATAGCCCTCACGGCCCTCGAACCTCTCGGGGTCGAAGTCGATGTGCCCCAAGCTCAACCACCTTTCGGAGACGCCCGCAACGGACGGTTATGCCTCGCAATTCAACCCGACTTAGGCTGCACGGGTGACCTACGAGGGAAAAACCTGCGTGTGCCAATTCCGCCGCGGCCTGTGCGACCAGTCCTGCGTCGCTCACATGATGGCCACCAACTTCTACATGGCGGCCCTCAACCTCACGGGACGCAGATGCCTGGTGGTGGGGGCCGGCGCGGTCGGTCTCGAAAAGATCGAGGGGCTCCTGGCGAGCGACGCCGAGGTGGCCGTCGTTGCTCCCGAGGCCGCTCCCGAGGTCGTCGAGCTCGCCGAGTCCCAAGCGATCGAGTGGAGAAAGCGTTCCTACTCGTCCGGCGATCTCGAGGATTGCTTTCTGGTGGTAGCCGCGACCGCCGACACGAACATCAACATCGCCGTTTACAACGACGCGGAGGCGCGCTCGATGCTGGTCAACGTCGTCGACGTTCCCCCCCTCTGCAATTTCATTCTCCCCGCCATCGTCCGGCGGGGGCCGATAGCAATCGCCATATCGACCGCGGGCGCGAGCCCGGCCCTGGCCAAACGGATGAAGGAACAGGTCGCCGAGCTGTTCGGCGAGGAGTACGCCACGCTGGCGCTAATGCTGAACGATGCGAGGGGTTGGGCCAAGGCGTCGCTGCCCACCTACCAGGATCGCAAGGCCTTCTTCGAGGGGATAGTCAACGGAGAGCCCGACCCGATCGAGCTTCTGCGGCGCGGTGAGGAAGCGGCCGTCAAGGAGCTGATCGCCAGTGCCCAGGAGTTCCATGGATCTTGAGCGCATCCTCAATCTCAACCAGTTCGAGTCCTACGCGCGCGAGCAGATGGAGCCCTACGCGTTCGCGTACTACCTCGGTGGGGCGGGCGATGAGATAACCGTTCGAGCCAACCTCGACGCGTGGCAGCGCTATCAACTGAGGCCCCGGGTGCTGCTAGACGTCGCGAGCGTCGACCTCTCCACGACCATGCTGGGGACACCGGTGGCGATGCCGGTGGGATTCGCACCGACCGCGGCGCACAAACTCGCGCATCCCGACGGTGAGCTCGCCGCCGCGCGGGCGACCAGCGATGCGAACGCGCTCATGTGCCTGTCGACGCTGTCGACCTACTCGATCGAGGAGGTGGCGGAGCAGAGCAGCGGCCCCCGCTGGTTTCAGCTCTACGTCCACAAAGAGAGGGCCATCGCGACCGACCTCGTTCAGCGAGCGGTAGACACCGGCTATTCGGCGATCGTGGTCACCGCCGATCTTCCGGTGCCCGGCTATCGCGAGAGAGAGCTCGCTCACGATTTGACGCTCCCGGACGATGCTCGCCCCGCGAACTTCCCCAACACGGCGACCGAAGAGGAGTTCAACGACTATCTGATCAACCTGCATGATCAATCGCTCACCTGGGACGACCTGTCGTGGATAAGGGATGCTGCGGGCGGAGCACCCCTCGTCGTCAAGGGGATCCTGACCGAAGAGGATGCGACGCTTGCTCGCGAGCACGGCGTCGAAGGCATCATCGTCTCGAATCACGGAGGGCGCCAGCTCGATCGCAGCCCCACCGCGATCGACGTGCTGGAGGAGATCGTGCAGGCCACCGGCGGCGCGTGCGAGGTCTACCTGGACGGAGGCGTGCGCCGTGGGACCGACGTCGTCACCGCGCTCGCGCTCGGGGCACGGGGCGTTTTCATAGGCAGACCCTTTCTCTACGCGCTGGCGGCCGGTGGCCAGGAGGGCGTGCGCCGCGCCCTGGAGCTCATCCAGGGCGAGATCGTCAACGCCATGACGCTGCTGGGGGTCGGGAGTGTCGGCGAGATCACGCGCGCCCACGTGATGCGGGCCTGAAACCCAAAAACCGCCAGCAAGGGGGAAAAGTCGTTCTCGCCGGCCTGGAAGCGGCCGCTTTCGTGGGTTTGTCATATGGCTCCCGCCTGGCGGGACTCAGATAGCAAACCCGGCGATCAACCGGGACTCGGGGCCGCTCGTGTCGGTCCCAAACCCCATCGCCCCCTTCGGCGCCTTGGGGTTTGGTTTTTCCACCTACAACGGCCGGCTCGGGCCCGTATACCGTTAGCCCATGAACGAGATCAGGCATTTCATCGCCGGCAAGGGCCTCGTCGAGGACCCGGCCCGCAGCGGCGAGGTGTTCAACCCCGCCACCGGCGAGGTGACGGGAAGAGTTGCCTTCGCCGACGCGGCCATGGTCGACCGGGCGGTAACCAGCGCACGCGACGCTTTCTTCGCGTGGCGGCGTTCGTCTCTAGCCCGGCGCACCCAGATCCTGTTCGCGTTTCGTGAGCTCCTCGTCGCCCGGAGAGACGGGCTCGCGCGCGTCATCACCTCGGAGCACGGCAAGACGCTCGACGACGCTGCCGGCGAGATCAACCGGGGTCTCGAAGTCGTCGAGTACGTCTGCGGCGTCCCGCAGTTACTGAAGGGCGACTATTCCGAGAACGTGACGCGCGGCGTCGACACGTATTCCCTGCGACAACCCGTGGGGGTATGCGCCGGCGTGACACCCTTCAACTTCCCCGCCATGGTCCCGCTCTGGATGGTGCCGGTAGCGGTTGCATGCGGGAATGCCTTCGTGCTCAAGCCGTCCGAGAAGGACCCGTCCGCATCGGTCCTTTTGGCCGAATGGTTCCACGAGGCAGGCCTGCCCGAGGGTGTCTTCAACGTCGTCCACGGCGACCGGGTTGCGGTGGACGGGCTGCTCGCGCACCCCGGGGTGGCGACGGTCAGCTCGGTGGGTTCGACGCCCGTCGCTCGCCACATCTTTCAAACCGCCGCTGCGAACGGCAAGCGAGTGCAGGCCCTGGGTGGAGCGAAGAACCACATGGTCGTGCTCGAGGACGCGGATCTCGATGCCGCCGCCGATGCTGCGGTCAGCGCGGGATACGGCTCGGCTGGGCAGCGCTGTATGGCGATCTCGGTTGTGGTCGCCGTTGGCGGCGCGGGCGACGATCTCGTCGAGCGGATTCGCAAACGGACGCTCGACCTGCGCGTCGGCCCCGGCGACAAAGAAGACTCGGAGATGGGCCCGCTGGTCACCGGAGAACACCGTGACAAGGTCGCGTCCTACCTCGACCGGGGGACCGCCGAGGGAGCCGAGCTGGTCGTCGACGGCCGCGCCCACGAGGTGCCGGACGACGGCTTCTTTTTGGGCCCCAGCTTGTTCGATCGCGTCTCGCCTGAGATGACCGTCTACGCCGATGAGATGTTCGGGCCCGTGCTCGTCGTCGTGAGGGCCGGCACGTTCGCCGATGCCGTCGAGCTGATCAATGCGAATCCCTACGCGAACGGCACCGCGGTGTTCACGCGCGACGGAGGCGCAGCTCGTTCTTTCCAGAGCGAGATCGAAGTGGGCATGGTCGGCGTGAACGTTCCCATCCCGGTGCCGGTTGCTTTTCACTCCTTCGGAGGCTGGAGGAACTCGCTGTACGGCGACCTGCACATCTATGGAGAGGACGGGATTCGCTTCTTCACCCGGTCGAAGGTCGTCACCGCACGCTGGCCCGATGCTCCGTCGGCCGGCGTGAGCCTCACCTTCCCCCACGGCTGAGCGGACCGGCTAACTGCGACCTCTGAGGGCCTGAACGACGGTGCGCATGCCCATGACCGCGAGGAAGACTCCGAACAGTAACTGCAGCGCGTCCTCCTCCAGCCGAAGAGCCAGAGTGGCGCCGAAAAAGGAGCCGGCCACGCCGCCCACCGCGAGAAGCGCCGCGTGTCCGAACGAGACGTAGCCCCGGCGTGTATGGGCGATGACGCCGACGATCGCGGTCGGGACGATTACCAGGAGTGAGGTTCCCTCCGCGAGGTGCTGGTCGCTTCCCAGTGCCAGCACCATGAACGGCACCATCACCAGGCCCCCACCCACCCCGAAGAGGGCCGAGAGCACTCCCGTGAGGATTCCGAAGGCGACGACCCCCACAGCGATCCAGGGACTCACGTCCATTTCACGCCACCAACAACTGAACACCGACCGCGATCATCAGCAGCCCGAACAGGCTCTTGAGAAGCCGCTCCTCGATGTGCGACATGATGCGCGCCCCCACGGGTGCACCCACCAGAGCTCCCAGTGCGAGCAATCCGGCAACCACGAGATTCACTTCGCCGTCCAGCGCGAATCTCATGGCACCCACGAGCCCGATCGGCACGATGGCCGCGAGCGAGGTGGCATGGGCTTGGTGCTGGCTCAGACGAACGATTGCGACGAGAAGGGGCACCATCACGATCCCGCCCCCCACACCGAGCAGGCCGCTCAGTAGTCCCGCGGCGAGGCCGGCGGCGACGGCGGGTCCAGCCGCCCTCAGCGACGTGTCTCTCAACTGGTTGCGAGGAGCCGCGCGACTCGGCCGATTCCCTCTTCTATGTCCTCGTCTCCGAGCGCATAGGAGAAGCGCGCGTACCCCGGTGCCCCGAAGCCCTCACCGGGAACGAACGCGACCTTTGCTTCGCCCAGCACGACATCGGCGAGATCGAGCGACGACTCGATCGTCACTCCCGCGATCGTGCGTCCGAACAGGCCCTTCACAGAGGGGAACGCGTAAAAGGCACCCTCGGGCTCGTAGCACTCGACACCATCTATCTCGTTGAGCAGCTTGACGATCGTCTGCCTCCGGCGGTCGAAGGCAGCTCGCATCGTTCGTGCCGCCTCGAGATCGCCCGAGACCGCGGCGAGGGCGGCGACCTGCGAGACGTTGGAGACGTTCGAAGTCGTGTGGCTCTGCAACGAGATCATCTTCTTGGTCACGTCCACCGGAGCGATGGACCAGCCCACGCGCCAGCCCGTCATCGCATAGGCTTTCGCGACGCCGTTGACGACGATGCAGCGCTCTGCGGTCTCGGGGACGAGCACGGGCATCGAGGAGAACGAATGCTCGCCGTAGACGAGATGCTCGTAGATCTCGTCGGTGACGATCCAGATGCCGTGGTCGTGGCACCAGCGGGCGATGGCTTCGACCTGGTCCGGCGGGTACACCGAGCCGGTGGGGTTCGACGGCGAGGTGAACACGAGGGCCTTGGTCCTGGCCGTCCGGGCCCGCTCGAGCTGGTCGAGGGTCGCGCGAAAACCCGTTTGCTGGGTGGTTCCGACGACTACCATGCGGCCGCCGGCCAGGCGAATCATCTCCGGATAGCTCACCCAGTAGGGGGCGGGCAGGATGACCTCGTCACCGGGACCGACGATCGCCATGCAGGCGTTGTAAAGAGCCTGCTTGCCTCCGTTCGTAACCACCACCTGCTCGGGCGCCACGTCGTAGGCGGAATCGCGTTTCGTCTTGGATGCGATCGCGGCGCGCAGTTCGGGCAGGCCCCCGGTCGGGGTGTAACGGTGGTAGGCGGAGTTGTGTGTCGCCTCGGCCGCGGCCGCGACGATGTGCTCGGGCGTCGGGAAGTCGGGCTCGCCTGCACCGAAGCCGATGACGTTTTCGCCGGCCGCCTTGAGGGCCTTGGCCTTGGCGTCGATCGCCATGGTCGGAGATTCGGTGATCTCGCTCATCCTCTGGGCCAGTCGATCCGTGGCGATTGCGCTCCTCCTTGGTGCTTCGTGCGTTGCCGGCTCTGCCATTGTGGCCGATTGCTGTGGGTGCCATCACCAGGTTCTTGCGCCGAGCCCCACAAACCCGGCGCAAGGGGGTTGTGCCGCCGGGTTCGTGCTCCCTATCGTTTGGGGCCGGGCCGGACACGAGGGAGGAACTTATGCCGCGTCATGGTGCGGAGGTAAGCCGGGCGATCCCAAACAGTCCTCGCTCCAGTCTTCCTCTGGGAAGATTCGGTCGCTTGTTCAGGACACTGGACGGGTTCTCACCTCCGGACGACCTGCTCGAGAAACTGGGTAAGTCGGGCGGCGTCATGGAGGACAAGAACCGGCCGGGGGGCGACAACAAGTCCATCCCCGCCGGCTTCACCTATCTCGGGCAGTTCATCGACCACGATCTGACGTTCGACCCCGTCTCGAGTATCACCAAGAAGGTCGACCCGGACTCGTTCCGTAACTTCCGGACGCCGCGCTTCGATCTCGATTCCGTTTACGGATTCGGGCACAATGCATCGCCTCACCTCTACAACCGGAACGATCTCGACAGGCTGCTCACCACCAGAACGAGGCCGACGAAAGAACTCGACCTCCCGCGTAACAGCCAGGGAGTGGCCCTCATCGGGGATCCTCGCAACGACGAGAACATCCTGGTCTCTCAGCTGCAGGTCGCGTTCTTGCACTTCCACAATGCGATCGTCGAGCACCTGCGCGCGAGGAAGGCCAACCTCCAAAAGCACAAGCTGCCCGGCGAGACCCTGTTCGACACGGCGCAGCGGTTGGTGCGGTGGCACTACCAGTGGGTGGTGGTGCACGACTTCCTGCCGAAGATCTGCGGCCAGGCGGTGGTCGATTCACTGCTGGTCGAGAACGCGTCCGGCACCACGATCACGAACGTCCTCTACCAGCCGAAGAACAACCCCTTCATCCCCATCGAGTTCGCGGTCGCCGCCTACCGCTTCGGGCACTCGATGGTGCGTCCCGACTATGCGCTCAACGACATCATTTTCGCCAGCATCTTCGGCCGCTTGAACCAACCGCTGTCGCACCTCGGCGGGGGCCGGATCCTGCCGGCCGACTGGCAGATCAAGTGGCCGCTCTTCTTCAAGTTCCCCGGGCGCCCAGCTCCTCAGCCGGCTCGCAAGATCGACTCCCGGCTGGCCGCCCCCTTGTTGAAGCTTCCCGCCCAGGTCATCGGGCAGAAGGAGTTCGACCAAGCGCCCCAACGACGGTCCCTCGCGACGCGCAACCTGCTCCGCGGCAAGCGACTGGGGGTTCCATCGGGCCAGGCGGTTGCGACGGAGATGGGCGAGACGCCGCTCGACAACGCGGCCCTCGGCTTGACCGAGCCGGAATGGGACGGTGAGGCGCCGCTCTGGTTCTACATACTGAAGGAGTCCGAGAAGGCTCCGATTGCCGGGAAGCGGCTCGGCCCCGTCGGGGGCAGGATCGTGGCCGAGGTGATGCTCGGGATCCTGGACAAGGACCGGACCTCCTACGTGAATCACTCGACTCCCTGGAAACCGGTAAAACCGGTTGCTCCCGCCGCCGGGAGGTTCGGGATGCACGATCTCTTCAAGTTCGCCGACGTGGTCCAGGGGAAGTGACCGAGGCGCATCGTCAACACTCTCAGGAGATCTAACCCCGCTTCTCGAAGTCAAAGCTCCAAAGATCGGGGGGCGGGCGCATCCAACCCGGCGGGGCTGCTACTCAGCCCTCCACTCGGTACCGCAAGTGCGTGGCCCAGTCCGACTGCCGCGCGCTGACCTGCTCGAGGCCGACCGTCTTACCGAACCCCTCGAACAGCCGCTTACCGGCGCCGAGGACGACCGGCGCGATCGTCACGACGAGCTCGTCGAGGTGTCCGCCGTCCAGAGCCTGACGTATCACCTCGGCTCCGCCCATGATGCCAACGTCCTTGTCGCCCGCCGCCGCGCGCGCTTGGGCCAGCGCCGCGTCGAATCCGTTCACGAAGTTGAACCCCTTCTCCGGAGGCGGTGCGTCTTCGGGACGGTGGGTGAGGATGAAGAACGGCAGACCCCAAGGATTGCTGCCACCCCAGGCCTCGGCCGCCTCGTAGGTGGCGCGGCCCCCGATCACGGCCCCCAATCTGGCCGCCCCCTCCTCCAGCATCTCCTTGTCGACGCCTGTGGCCTCGCCGGCCGGCTGCTCGTCGTAGCTCCAGGGTCCGCCGAAGACCCAGTAGTGCAGGCGCTCGCCCCCGGTCCCGAGCCCGCGACCCGGCCCGTCGTCGGGACCTGTGATGTACCCGTCTAGCGACATCGTGATCTGCGCGGCGACCTTGGTCATGGACGCTCAGCCTCCTCCTATGTAGTTCGGCAAGTGCTCCGCGTTGTCTCTGCCTGGCACCTCGCCAGTAGAGACTCGGCCTGCGTGCGGAACTCATCGGTACGGGCCGGTTGTTTTCCGCGATCGGGGGAAGTAGGGCATCCTCTGGGACGTGGAACCGACGGCCATCGAGATCCCCGATCGTCTCAAACCGGTGGACGGCCGCTTCGGCGCGGGCCCGTCCAAGGTACGGCCCGAGGCGCTCGCCGCGCTGTCCGAGCGGTGGCTCGACTACATGGGGACGAGCCACCGGCGGCCCGGCGTCAAAGCGGTCGTGGCCCGGCTGCGACGGTCCCTGGCGGAACTCTTCTCGCTTCCCGAGGGCTACGAGGTGCTGCTCGGCAACGGCGGGACGACCGTCCTGTGGGACGCGATCGCCTTCGGGCTCATCGAGCGGAAGAGCCGGCATTACGTGTTCGGTGAGTTCTCGAACAAGTTCGCTGCCGCGGTTGCGAACGCGGCTCATTTGAGCGAGCCGGAGATCGTGGCGTCGGATCCCGGGACGCACCCCGAGCCGGCCCCCTCCGAGCACGCCGACCTGTACGCGCTGACGCATAACGAGACCTCCACGGGCGTGGCGATGCCGGTGCAGAGGGTGAGCCCCCGGGGACTCGTCGCGGTGGATGCGACCTCGGCGGCCGCCGGCATGCGCGTCGAGGCGTCGGAGTACGACTTCTACTACTTCGCGCCCCAGAAGGGGCTGGCCTCGGACGGGGGACTGTGGCTCGCGCTGTCCTCTCCGGATGCCGTCGAACGGATCGAATCGGTAGCCGCCTCCGAACGCTTCGTTCCCGCGTCGCTCGATCTCGAGATCGCTCTCGTCAACTCCCGTAAGGACCAGACCTACAACACGCCCGCGCTGGCCACGATCCTGTTGGCCGCCGAGCAGGTCGACTGGATCAATTCGAACGGGGGCCTCGAGTGGGCGGCGGCGCGTTGCGAGAAGTCGTCGTCGACGCTCTATTCCTGGGCCGAGGCCTGCCCCGTGGCCAAGCCGTTCGTCGCGGATCCCTCCCAGAGGAGCCCCGTCGTCGTCACCATCGACTTCGACGCGACCATCGACGCCACTCACATCACCGGCGCCCTGAGGGCCAACGGCATCGTGGACACCGAGCCCTACCGGAAGCTCGGGCGTAACCAGATACGCATCGCGGTCTACCCCGCGGTCGATCCGGATGACGTCGTGGCCCTGACGGGTTGTCTCGACTACATCCTCGACCGGTTGGACTGATCCATCGGATCGGGTGGTTGCGGTGCGCCCGCCTGTATCCTGCGTCCATGAGAGTGCTGGTCACCGAGAAGCTGTCTGCCGCCGGCCTCGAGCGCCTGCGGGAGCACCTCGAGGTCGACGTCAGGACCGATCTGACTCCCGAGGAACTCGTGGCCGCGATCGGCCCTTACGACGCCCTTGTCATTCGTTCGGCGACCAGGGTGGACGCCTCGGTCATCGAGGCCGCGGAGAACCTCAAGGTCATCGGCCGCGCGGGAATCGGCCTGGACAACGTGGACGTGGGGGCCGCCACGCGCAACGGCGTGCTGGTCGTGAACGCGCCACAGTCCAACGTCCTGTCCGCAGCCGAGCACACCATGGCGCTGCTGCTGGCTCAGGCCCGCAACGTGCCCCAGGCTCATTGTTCTCTCGTCGGTGGCGAATGGGCGCGCGAGCGCTACCAGGGCGTCGAGCTTCACGGCAAGACGCTGGGGATCGTGGGACTGGGACGAGTCGGGACGCTGGTCGCCCAGAGGGCGAGTGCCTTCGGCATGAACGTGGTCGCCTTCGATCCCTACGTTTCTGAGAGCCGCGCCTCCCAGATGGGCGTCCAGCTCGTCACCGACGTGGGGGACATCTGCCGGCGGGCCGATTTCCTTACGGTTCACCTGCCGAAGACCCCGGAGACGATAGGCATCGTCGGTCGAGCGGAACTCGCGCAGGCGCGCCCGGGATTGCGCATCATCAATACCGCGCGCGGAGGGATCATCGACGAGGGTGCGCTCATCGACGCGCTTCGGGAGGGACGCGTCGCGGGCGCGGCGGTCGACGTTTTCGACACCGAACCCGTGACGGCTCATCCTCTGTTCGAGCTCGACAACGTCGTCGTGACCCCGCACCTCGGTGCGTCCACGGCCGAAGCCCAGGACAAGGCGGGCCTGGCCATAGCCGAACAGGTCCTTCTGGCGCTGCGGGGTGAGTTCGTCCCCTATGCGGTCAACGTCGAGGTCGGTCCCGACATCCCCGAGGCGGTTCGCTCCTACCTTCATCTCGCGGAGCGGCTCGGCGGGATGGCGGTTGCACTCGCGGGCACCGGCGTCGAGCGTTTGCGCTTCGAGTACCACGGGGGCATCGCCGACTACGACACGAAGGCGCTGACGCTGGCGGGCCTGAAGGGCGCGTTCGGCGCGGTCGTGCACGAACCCGTGACCTTCGTGAACGCTCCGCTGCTGGCCAAGGAGCGCGGGATCTCCGTCGAGGAGGCGAGGTCCTCGGAGTCTCACGATTTCGTGAACCTGCTAGAGGTTCACGCCGAGGGCAAGGGCGAGACCGCCTCGGTCGCGGGCGTGCTCGTGGGCAAGCGCGACAACGAGAAGCTAGTGCGCGTGTTCGGATACGAACTCGACATGCAGTTCTCGCCCTACTTCGCACTTCTGCGCTACGAGGACCGCCCCGGCATCGTCGGGATCGTCGGGAGCCTGCTGGGTGAGGCCGGCGTGAACATCGCCAACATGCAGGTGGCGCGCCGCAGCGAGGGCGGCGAAGCTCTGATGTGTCTGGCGGTCGACTCGCCGGTACCGGAAGATGTACTGAGGACCATAGGGGAGAGAGTTCAAGCGCGCGACGCTCGCTCCATCGAGCTTCGCACCTAGGGAAGGGGCAACGATGCCGTTGCAGCCGGTCGACAAGGTCTGGATGAACGGAAACCTGGTCGATTGGAAGGACGCGACGGTACATGTGCTATCCCACGCGCTGCACTACGGCACCGGCGTCTTCGAGGGCATCCGCTGCTACGAGACGTCCTGGGGGCCCGCGGTTTTCCGACTACGCGACCACCTCGAGCGACTGCACCGTTCGGGCCGCATCTTCCAGATGGAGATTCCCTACTCGACCGACGAGCTGGTCGCCGCAACCTCGGAGTTGATCAGAGCCAACGATTTGAGGTCTTGTTACGTCCGCCCGATCGCTTACCGGGGCTACGGCGAAATGGGCATCTACTGCGTGGACGTACCCATCGACGTCAGCATCGCAGTGTGGCCCTGGGGCACCTACCTCGGCGAAGAGGGGATGGCCAAGGGCGTTCGCATGATGATCTCCTCGTGGCGACGCCACGACCCGAACATCATTCCTCCCACTGCGAAGGTCACGGGGGCCTACGTCAACTCGGTCGCCGCGAAGATCGAGGCCGTGCAACACGGCTTCGATGAAGCGATCATGCTCAACCCCCAGGGCCACGTCTCGGAGGCGACCGGTGAGAACATCTACGTCGTCAAGGGCGGCGAGATATTCACGCCTCCACTCTCCTCGGGCCCTCTCGAGGGCATCACGCGCGACTCGGTGATCACCATCGCGAACGACCTGGGGATGACGGTCAAGGAGGCGCAGCTCAGCCGCGCCGACCTCTACCTGGCCGAGGAGATGTTCTGCAGCGGCACCGCGGCCGAGGTCACTCCGGTGCGCGAGATCGACGGCCGCATCATCGGCGACCCCGGCCCGATCACGACGACGATCCAACAGAAGTACTTCGCCATCGTGAAGGGCGAGGACGAGAAATACCACGACTGGCTGGAGTTCGTCGAGTAGCTCCAGCGGCGGATACGTTGCCGGACTCCGCGAAACATGAAGTAAGGACATCGACTCACCCACTGGGGTGAGTGAAGGTCCGCGGCCGGCCCGGTGCCCAACCGAGGCTGCCGCACTGGATACGATGCGGGCATGACCGAGGTCCGCACTCGTATCGAACCGGCGCCGTCCGGCTCGATCCACGTCGGCAACGCGCGCACCGCCCTTTTCAACTGGCTCTTCGCGCGCCATCACGGCGGCAAGTTCGTGCTTCGCATTGCGGACACCGACGCCAAGCGCGCCACCGAGGAGAACTTCCGGGCGGTGCTCGAGGACTTCCGCTGGCTGGAACTGACCTGGGACGAGGGCCCCGAGGCCGGTGGCCCCCACGAGCCCTATCGCCAGAGCGAGCGCTTCGACCTCTACCGCTCCTACGCCGACAAGCTCGTGGAGACGGGCTTCGCGTATCTCGACTACGCGACCACCGAGGACGTCGACGCGGAGCGAAAGAGGGCGCAGGCCGAGGGCCGCCGGCCCGATCACCGTGCGATAGCGGAAGCTCGTCGAGAAGAGGGTCGCGCTCCGTCGATCCGTTTCATCGTCCCGGCGGACCGCACGATCACGTTTCACGACGAGGTGCTCGGCGAGATGTCTACCGACCTCGGACGCACCCCCGATTTCGTCATCCTGCGCGCCGACGGGAGCCCGACCTACATGCTGGCCGTGACGGTCGACGACCTGGAGATGGGCATCACCCACGTCATTCGCGGCAACGACCTCGTCGCATCGACGGCCCGCCAGTTGCTCATCCGCGAGGCACTCGGCGTTACCGAGACGCCGGCGTTTGCACACCTACCCCTGCTGGTGGCGCCGGACGGCAAACCCCTGTCGAAACGCTGGGGCGACGTCGCGCTGGGCGCGTACCGAGAGCAAGGGTTCCTGCCCGAGGCGATGATCAACTACCTCGCACTCCTCGGCTGGAGCTACGACGACCGGACGAACATCTTCTCGGTCGAGGATCTCATCGCCAAGTTCACGCTCGGAAGAGTCGGAAGGAACCCGGCCGCCTTCGACGTAGACAAGCTCGAATGGCTGAACGGCCACTACATCCGCTCGAAGACACCGGCGGAGCTCGCGCGCCTACTGGTTCCGTTTTGTGTCGCTGCGGGGATACCGGCCGACTCGACCGAGGGCCGCCGCACGCTCGAGGCCGTGACGCCGTTGTTGGTGGAGCGTATGAAGCGCCTAACGGAGGCCCCCCCGATGGTCAGGTTCCTGTTCACCGAGGTCGAGCTCGACGAAAAGGCAGCGAAGGCCGTTGCGGGCCAGGAGGAGTATCTCGCGGCGGTGATCGAGCGGCTCGAGGGGCTCGAGAAGTGGACGACGACGGCGATCGAGGAGACCCTGCGGGGTCTCGCGGCCGAGCGCGAGCTCAAGCCGAAGAAGGCCTTCCAGCCGATCCGGGCCGCGGTGACGGGAACCCTTGTCAGCCCGCCGCTGTTCGAGTCACTGGAGCTGCTCGGACGCGACAGGACCCTCGCTCGTTTGCGGGCGAGGGTGGGATGAGCGGGTCCGGCCTGATATCCTTTCTAACCGCCTGAACGCCAATTGGGGTGTGGGGTAACCTGGCAGCCCGGCGGATTC
>JBOGWW010000007.1:0-19993 GCA_050693655.1 Actinomycetota bacterium
CTCGGGCTGTGGCTCGAGTTCCTGGACCGGCTCGGGCTCGGTCTCCGGCTCGGGCGGAGCGACGGACTCCTGCTCGGCCCCGTTTTCGAAATCTTCGACTGCCTCGGGCTCGGGCGCCACCTCTTCTTGTGGCGCTTCGTTGGTGTTCCCGTCTTCGAAGTCGGTCCCCTCGTCGGAGGATGCAACGGCCTCGAGGTTCGGATTCAGTCCGGCGTCAGGAGACGTCTCGATCTGCGTGGCGGCGACCGCGCTGCCGGTCATCGTGGTACCGCCCTGGGTAAAATCCAGCGCCGTAGACACCGCCTCCGGTTGAGCCGGGTTCGTCTCGGGAGCCGGGGGCGACTCCTGGGAGTTCAGGGGGACTACGTGCGGCGCGAGGGGATTGGCACCCTCGGTGGGGGCGCCGATGGTCGCCCCGAACAGGGGCACCTCGACCTCGACCTCGGCGCCGGCTTCCCAGCGGAACTCGCCCGCCTCCCAGGCCAACAGGTCGGCGAGGGCGTCCTTGATCTGACTTATGACCGCGGCGGCGATGTGCTCGCCGGAGATGACCCCGTGGGTGAGGAGGATCTGTCCGAGGCGCTCACCGCTCTCGGCCTGACGGTCCAGGGCCTTCCGGAGCTGCATGTCGGTGATCGCGCCAATGTCCACGAGCTTCTGCCCGATGAGACTGCGGGTCAGGCTCGATTCGGCGTAGTAAGGCTCGCCGAGGCGGACGTAAATCAGTCCGCGACCCGCCTGACGCTCGATCTCCAGCCGCCCCGTCTTGTTACGAGCCTGCAGGATCCCGAGGACGTCTATCAGCGGGAACTCATCGATCGTTCCCTTCAACACGTCTCTTCTCTCCCTTTTGGTCGGAAATTGCGAAGTTCCGAGGCGCGCCCCGTTCTCCTGTTGTTATTTCGGCGTGCTTTGGGCGGGCTTGAGAGAAAGTCGTGCGTTCTCAAGATGACCTTTCGAGGTGCCGAAGCATGAATCGGAATGTCAGGGGCGGATCGCCGTGGGGCGGTCCAGAACCAACCGATGAAATCGACCCGAGATCGAGAGGATCCGGCGAGTGGAGGCAAAAATGAAGCTCGAGGAGGTACTGCAACAGCGCGGCCTCGTCAACGAAGCACAGGTGGCCGCCGCTGCGGCAGAGGCGGCACGCACCAACACGCCCACCGCGTTCGTGCTGATCTCGCAGGGTTTCGTGAGCGAGCAGGATGTCTACGAGGCGCAGCGCGAGCTCGTCGCGGCCGGACCCGAGATCCAGACGCCGCCGGTCACCGGGTCGGTCGCGCCCCCGTCGGCGCCACCCGCGGCGCAGGCTCCCGTGACCCCGGGCGTTCCACCGAGCCCCGTAACTCCGACCGAGCCACTGAACACCGGGCCGGCATCGCCTCCGCCCCCGCCCGTCGGCGCACAAACGGAACCTCTCGCACCTCCGCCTTTGGGGGCCGCGGTCATGGAGACCGTCGCTACGGGCAACCGCGCTGCAGCGGCGCCCAACGGAAGCTCACCGGCGGGTGATTCGCTTCTCGCTCCTCCCCCCCTCGACGGAGCCGGCACCTTCGACGCCGGAGACCTGCCGATGGTCGAGTCGGAGGCGGAAGAAGCGCCCGAGGAGGAGCCCGAGGAGGAGCTGAAAGAACCGAACCTCGCCGAGTTCCTGGTCGCCGTGATCGACAACGGCGCTTCGGACCTGCACCTGACCTCCGGCCTGCCCCCGATGATCCGGGTGCACGGCGAGCTCAGGCGGCTGCGCGATTACCGCGAGCTCGAACCCAAGGACCTTCAGGAGCTGCTCTACTCGATGCTGACCCAGAAGCAGCGGGAGATCTTCGAGGAGAACCTCGAGCTCGACATCTCCTATTCCTTGCCGGGTCAAGGGCGTTTCCGAGTGAACATCTTCCAGCAGCGCGACGCGCTCGGCGCGGTCATGCGAATGATTCCGTTCGAGATCAAGTCCATCGATCAGCTCGGCGTCCCCGACGCTGTGAAGGAGTTCGCACACCTCCGCCGAGGTCTCGTGCTGGTCACGGGAATCACCGGTTCGGGTAAGTCGACGACGCTCGCCGCGCTGATCGACATGATCAACGCCCAGCGGTCGGAGCACATCATGACGGTCGAGGACCCGATCGAGTTCCTCCACAAGCACAAGAAGGCGATCGTCAACCAGCGCGAGGTCGGCGCCGACACCAAGAGCTTCGGGAAGGCGCTCAAGCACGTTCTGCGTCAGGATCCCGACATCATCCTGGTCGGCGAGTTGCGTGACCTCGAGACCATCTCCACGGCGCTCACCGCCGCGGAGACCGGTCACCTCGTGTTCGGCACTCTGCACACCCAGGACGCCCCGCAGTCGGTGGACCGCGTCATCGACGTCTTCCCGCCGCACCAGCAGGAGCAGATCCGGGTTCAGCTCGCCGGCACCTTGGCCGGCGTCGTCTCCCAGCAATTGCTGCCCACCTCGAACGGCAAGGGCCGCGCGCTCGCCGCCGAGGTGCTGGTGGTGACGCCGGCGGTGCAAAACCTCATCCGTGAGGGCAAGACGCACCAGATCTACACCTCCATGCAGGCGGGTGGAAAGTTCGGCATGCAGGTAATGGACCAGCACCTCGCCGAGCTCGTCAAGAAGGGCAAGATCACGTACGAGATGGGACTCGAGCGCAGCCACCACGCAACCGAGTACAACCGACTGGTGGGGAGGGCTTAGGCCATGGCCGACTCATTCGCATACCGAGTTCGCACCAAGGAGGGCCGCGTCCTCGAGGGCAAGATGGACGCCGGCGGCGAAGCCGCGGTTGCCTCCAAGCTGCGCTCGCAGGGCATGACCCCGATTCAGATCTCGAAGGACTCCAAGGCCTCCATGAAGATGGAGCTTCACATCCTTCCTCAGCGGGTGAAGCTCAAGGACCTCGCGATCTTCAGCCGCCAGTTCGCAACCATGATCAATAGTGGTCTGTCGCTGCTACGAGCGCTGAACATCCTCGCCGAGCAGTCCGAGAACCCGAAGCTCGCCGAGGCGATCAAGAGCATCCGCGACGACGTCGAGCGCGGCTCGAGCCTCTCTGCGGCCATGAGCAAGTTCCCCAAGGTCTTCAACAACCTGTTCGTCTCGATGGTCCGGGCCGGAGAGACCGGGGGCCAGCTGGACACGGTGTTGATGAAGGTGGCCGACACCTACGAGCAAGAGCACAAGCTGCGCCAGAAGGTCAAGTCCGCGATGACCTATCCCATTGCGGTGCTCGGCATCTCCGTGCTGCTGATGATCGTGATGCTGATCTTCATCGTGCCGACCTTCGCCGAGATGTTCAAGGGCCTGGGAGGCGAGCTTCCGCTCCCTACGCAGATCCTGGTCACGATGAGCGAGCAGGCGAAGTTCCTCGTCCCGCTCGCCTTCATCATCTTCATCGGCCTTATGATGGGTTACAAGAAGGGCCGCAGGACGAGTGCGGAGTTCCGCCACAAGGCCGACATGTTGAAGCTCAAGATCCCGGTCTTCGGAGAGTTGACCGACAAGATCGCCGTCTCCCGTTTCACGAGGATGCTGGGGTTGCTCCTGAAGTCGGGCGTTCCCATCCTCCAGGCGCTCGACATCGTGGGGGAGGCGGCCGGCAACGAGGTCATCAACCGGGCTGCTCAAGACGTGCGCGAGAGCGTCAGGACCGGAGAGAGCATGGCGGCGCCCCTCACCGAGCACAAGGTCTTTCCGCCGATGGTCGTTCAGATGATCTCGGTCGGTGAGGACACCGGAGCGCTCGACTCGATGCTCGACAAGATCGCGGACTTCTACGACCAGGAAGTCGAGTCGATGACCGAGTCGCTCGTCGCTCTCATCGAGCCGGTCATGATCGCCTTCCTAGGCGGGATCGTCGGCAGCATGGTCATCGCTCTCTACATGCCGATGTTCAAGATCTTCGAGCTCATCAAGTAAAGGGGATCGCGCCAGGACCCTTGCTAGTAGAGGTGCTACCTCTACTAGCATCGGTTCATGGTCAACCTTCACGTCGGAGGCGTTCCCGATGACCTCTATCGGGCTCTCCGCCGGCGCGCCGAGAGAGGCCAACTCCTCCATTTCGTCCGAAGCCATCCGGCTTCTTCGTCGGGCCCTCGAGTTCGAACAACAGAGGCAGGCAGGGCTCATCGAGGAGATCATCGCGCGCCGCGTGAGGTTCCTGAAGGCGCGCCGAGCGCGGCGGAACTAATCCGTGAGGATCGCGACGGGTAGAAAAGTCGAGCTTCGTCGTCGACGTTTGGTGGTCCAGTTCCCCCCTGGATGCCACGCCGAAGGAGCCGACAGAGTTCTGAGGACCCACGCCGTTGAGAACCCCGCTGATCCCCTTGCGCCCGACATCATCCTGCTCGAGGTCGCCAACGTACTGAGCAAGCTCGTGGCGCGACGACCGATCTCCCCGAGGAGGGAGTCAAGCGACCGCCGATGTGAGAGGTCTGGCCATCCAGCGCGTCGAATCGGCGGCTCTCTTAGACTTAGAGGGGGTCTGGAGCTTGCGCAATTCGATGAACGCACAGACGCCTCGTACGTGACGCTGGGGGCGCTTCTCAACGTCCCGGTCAAATCCGCCGACAGGAAGTTGGTTCTGGGCGCCCGTGATAAGGGGGTGGGGCATGGGCGCTCGTTGAGGATGAACTGGCGAGGGTGTTCTCCCCAGCTGATCCTACCGATGACCGGAGTTCATCTGCGAGACGGCTCTTCGCCTCGTTCGGCGAGGCCGGGAGCTCAACGCAGCCCGCCTCGCGGAGCACGCCCCAAGCTGGCAGGGTTCACGTTTGTTGCTAAAGCCGTGCCGGGCCCTGCCGATAAAGGAGATGCAAGCCGGAACCTTGTAGCGCAGCAAAGGCAAACCCGCCGCAAGACGGGGACGCAAAGCCACGGGGCCCTTTGGGCCAGCCGAGCTACCTGCAACAGGGAAGTCAATGGGACCTCCCCAGCAGGCAAACAGCTTTGTCACTAACGGATGTCCCTGTAACCGGCTGGCAGGGCGGAAAACGAAAGGGAGGTGCTGGATGTTCCAGCGGTTCCACGAGAAGTTGCAGGAGCGTGAGGGCGGTTTCACCCTCATCGAGCTCCTGGTTGTCATCCTGATCATCGCCATCCTGGCGGCGATCGCTATCCCGGTCTTCCTGAACCAGCGTCAGAAGGGCTGGGCCTCGCAGGTCGAGTCTGCCCTAAAGAACGCCGCAACGGCGCAGGAGTCCTTCCTTACCGACAGCGCCACCGGCGAGTACGCCACCTTGGAATCGGAGCTTGAGGGCGAGGGCTTCAAGAAAGCGTCCGACGTTACTGCTCTCACCATTTCGACCGTTGGCGGTACCTCGTACTGCATGGTCGCCGGTCACGACGAGCTGACCGAAACGTGGGCATACAACAGTGCAGAGGGCAAGCCCGTCAAGAACGGCACCTGCACCGTCACTTCGTAACAAGTTACAAGATAGATCCAAGAGGGGGCGAGGGAAACCTCGCCTCTTCTTCTTGCTGGACCTCTCGAAACAAGGGTCTCGGGAGGGATTTCTCCAATAGGAGCGGTCGTCTCATTCCTCAAGGACCGCCCCCTTTCGTCCGAAGAGAAGCAGAGAATCACCTCCAACTCGAATCGAGTTCGCCTACATGCGTAAGGAAGCAGGCTTCACCCTCATCGAGATGCTCGTGGTGATGGCGATCAGCGCCGTCCTCCTGACGTTGAGCGCCACTGCGATCCGTCATTACTGGTTCGTGCAGTCACTTAGCACCTCGGTCGACACCGTCACCACCCAGATGCGCCAGGCTCAGCAGCAGGCCGAGTCCGAGAGCCACCCGCTCGTCTTCGGGGTTTGGTTCATCAACGTCGGTGACGCCACCCGTTGGGGAACGTTGGAGTACGACCCCGATCCGACCCTACCTGTGCACTGCAGCGAAATCGGAAAGCGAAACTTCAGCTCCGGGGTTCAGGTTGAGTCCGTCTCCTTCGACGTGGACTCAACCAGAACGCCAGAATGCCGAAAGGCACTGGACATGGCAGGTATACCGAACGCCGCGAGTGCTCAGATCGCCTTTTTCTATGCGCGGGGTACCGCAACTCCCGGCTCCATCACTCTCGAGCAGACGTACTTGAACCGCATGGAGGCTCTCACCGTCACCGGAATCACAGGAAGGGTCTCGGACTCGTGATCAAGGCGTTTCATCACAATGTTATCGAGGAGCGCGGCTTCACCGTCATTGAAGTGATGGCGGCTCTTGTTGTTTTCTCGCTCATGACCCTGGGCCTCGTGCCCCTGCTCACAAGCTCCTTGAAGGGCTCCGAGCTGTCCCAGTCCTACACGGTGGGAAAGAACCTGGCGCTCGAGGCGATGGAGCGAGTGCGCGGACTGCCCTACTACATCTCGTACTCGGCCCAGGCCAGCAGGGTCGACGTGCTCGATCTCTACTACCCCCAATACGCGGCCGGCGGATCCTTCACGACGGTGTGTGACGCCACGACCACCGCGGCTCCCGCCTGCCCCAAGCGCGTTCCCGACGGCTATTCGGTCACCTTCGACGCCACCTTCGTGACGCCCGGGGGCGACGACCTCAACCAGACCTATACACCTCTTACGGCGCCGAGCACCTATCGATGGGATTCGGATACGACCGACCTTCCCCCCAGCCAGATTCTCGAGATGGTCGTCACCGTCGTCTGGACGAGAGCCGGACAACCCAAACAGTCACAACTGAGGACGCTGCTCAGCGACCGCAAGTTCGGCGAGGTCACCGTCCGCGGCAGCGGCAAGATCGATTACGGGATCGACGTTCAGACGGGCTATGTGGACCCGACCGGCGCGTCGAGCCTGCTCACCGTCACGGCCGGCAACTCCGAAGCGCTCGTCGAATCCAAGACCACATCGACTGCGAACGAAACCGTCCGCGCCGCGGAGTTGCGGTTAGTCGAGGTTCCCGCGGATCCCTCGGCGGTGGGAGCCGACATAGCACTTGTGGAGGGCGCCAAGAGCATCGTCCATGCACCTCCCAATATCTCGCCGACCGATGTTTCTGTGGGCGCGCAGACGCTTGCTCATCCCCGGCTGGATCCCGTCGTGAACGTCGCCGGGATCGAGACGACCGGGGTCCAAAACGTCGATGTCAGTGTCACCGACGAGCTTCCCTCCGCCGACGGTGAGTTGCAACTGGGCAACTCTGGTTCGGCGACCGACGATCTCTGGGTTGCGCCCCAGGTCGATACGGACAGAGGGGATCTGTTGAAGCTCAACACGCTCCGACCGATGTTCATCATGCATCACAGCGGAAGCGATGTGATGTCCGGGTCGACCGGCGCGGTTGCCACGGACATCGCGGCATCCGACCGAAAGGTCGAGACCAGCGCGGCCGTCTCGCTCGACGCCATTCGTCTGCTGCCGACCAGCTTCATCAGCAGCAGCGAAACCGAGAGAGCGGTTGTCGTCATCGACAGCTTCGACGCAAGCGTGAGCTGCAAGTCGACGGCCGATCCGTTGTCCGCCGGCGCAACCGCCACCTGGAGCGCCACCCTGCGTTACTGGACCGATTCGACGAACGACGGCGTGCTCAATGGTTCGTACGCAACTCTGAACCTCAGCGGGGCCGACGCTTCGGACCAGCTCGCCGAGGTGCGGACCCTCAATCCGCTCGTCTACGACGGACTCACCGCGAACGAGGACGTCTATCTGTTCGACGACCCCGCCAACGGCAAGGTTGGATATCTGACGAACTGGGGCAGTCTCTTCAGCGCCGGCAGCACCGGCGTGACGGAAGACGCCGCCGGAGAGGTGACGACCGCCGCCATCGACGGCGCGCTGAGCATCAACTCGGCCCCCACGGGAACCACGGCGGACTCCGCTCTGAAGGTCAACCTCGGCAAGCTGAGCTGTGAGGCGGTGGACAGCCGATGAACGGGGTCCGTGCGGAAGACGGTTACACGCTCATCGAGACTCTGGTGTCGGTGTTACTCATCTCGATCGCCACGACCACCTTCTACATGGTCATGTTCTCCGGAGCTCGGGGATCCGAAACGAGTCGCGACGTCACCCGCGTCAGTGAGGAAGCGCGCTCGGGACTCAACCGGATGATCCGAGACACGCGCGAGGCCGATGTGCTGTCCGGCGTGAGCGAGAACTCCTACAACGTCAAGATCGACTTCAACGGCGACGGCATCTATGAGAATCCGAACATCGACGGTGACTTCGAGAACCTAACCTACTCCTACCACGCCGACACCAAGACGATCCACCTCAACACTGAGGTGCTCGTCGCCGGGGTCGAGCCGTTCGGGACGGAGCCGGTCTTTTCCTACACGAGCAACTACCTCCAGTACGACTGGGACGCCGACGGAGTCACGACCCTGGCCGAGCTCGAGGCCGCTCACCAGCCCCCCCACAATGAAACGAGCGTCACACCCGGAAACGAAGAGGCGTTGTTGACCGGCGTTTCCTTCGAGTTCCAAGTGCGCAGTGGTGACTCGATCACCGAGTTCTTCGGTGAAGCCCATCTGAGAAACCGGAGGTAGAAGCATGTTCAAGCGGCTGCACAACGAACGCGGCCTGGCCATGGTCACGGTCATGCTGGTCGGCGCGGTGCTAACCGTGACCGCGTCTGCTGCGAGCTTCGCGGTCGTCCAGGACCTGCGCGCCGGTCGTGACGACCAGAAGGCGACCGGGGCGCTCGCGTACGCGGAGGCCGGCGCGGATCGCCTCATCCTGGCGATCAGGCGCGGAGACCTCAACTGGGGACAGATAAGGCTGGCGGGCTGCGAGGGAGTCGTCACCGGCGGAACCGCCCCCGTAGTCATCGCGGGGGACATCGAAGAGGGCCACTACGAGGCGGATCTGAGGGCTTACAACTCGGAGGCCTCCAGTCCCGCCTACCGGCTCGCCCCCGCATTGGAAGCATGCGAGGGCCGCAGCGCGGCCCCCAAGGGCGGACAGCAGTTCGCCATCACCTCGGAGGGCTCGCACCCCGCCTCCAAGCGCGTGATTCGTCAGGTCATCACGATCAAACCCAAGGGACTGCCACTGGGCATCTTCGCCGACGGCGTCGACGGCAACGGCAACGTCAGCATGAACAACCTGAGCCTCGTGTCGCCGAACAACATCAAGGGCAGGGACAAGATCGCCTTCGAGGGCCGCGACCCCTACTACACCATCAACGACTTCTATCCCGGTTGGGATTCAAGCGACTCAGAGCTCATTCCTGCCGCCGCACACGCGGTGGGGGAGATCACGCTCAGCATCGGGCCCCAGAACCTCCGGACGGAGCACAAGGCTCCGGGGGCGAATCCCAACTGCAGCGCCAATCCCAGCGGCCAATCTGTGTGGGACGGCAGCAAATGGGGAGCGCCGTTCTCATCGGGGTGCGCCGGTCAGCCCATTGCCGGAGGCACGATCGCGCAACCGCCGACGAGTCTGTTCACGACCAACGACCTCAACCGGGTGACCCCCAAGCCCGCGCTCGACGATCAGGACTACCAGAACCTGAAGGAGGCGGCCAAGGCGACGGGTCTCTATTGCTACATCCCGACCTCGGGCAGCGCAAGCTGCCTCAAGGAAGGCGCGCCCACGACCTACAAGTCGGTCTGGCACACGGCCGATGTTCCCACGGTGAACCAGTACATCTCCTATTTCGAGTTCGAGGGGGGAGATCCCTACGCCACCTCAAACACGGTCAAGTGGCAGGCCGAGGTGGGCCCGTGCTCATACGATCCCGACATCAACGAGTCGAATGTCATGGTGATTCGCAACGGGAGCCTCAGCATGCAGTCCGGAGCGGTGTTGACCGGAGCCGTCATCCTGCCGGAGGGCCAGTTCGACTCACAGGGTGACTTCACGACCCACGGCACGATCATCGCCCAGGACTTCTGGCTGCGGGGCAGCGCCAACTTCTTGATGTCGCAGTGCTGGGTCGAGAACATGCCGACCATCTTCGTCGACATCACCCCGTCCAAATGGACCGAGATCGACCGCTAAACCAGAGCGAGGAGATCGCGGGGGCGGTGTCCACACCCGGCCCCGCTTTCGCGCCTCGCGCGGGAAATGCGCCAGCGGCGCGGGTTGAAAGTGGCGCCGCACCACGCACAGGTCAAATTAGCAACCGAGGCGGTGGTTGCGGACCGTTAGACTCTCATCTGACCACCATACACCTTTATGTGTATGAGGATGTACAGTATGAGTTATGTTACGAACGAACGTGGTGATCGACGAGCGGCTGATCGAAAAGGTGATGGAGCTCTACAACCTTCCCACCAAGCGCGCGGCCATCGATTTCGCTCTGAGGGCCGTGGCCGGAGACAAAAGCCGCAAGGATATGCTCGACTTACGAGGCAGCGGCTGGGAGGGTGAACTCACCGAGATGCGCCGGAGCCGTCCGACGGGTTCTTGATAGTTGCGGACAGCTCAGCCTGGATTGAGTTCCTACGGGGGACGGATCATCCCGTCGCAGAGACTTTGACCGAGCTCCTTGCCGGGAACGCCGATATCGCCCTTACCGAGATCATCGTTATGGAAGTGCTGGCGGGCGCCACCTCCGACGAACACTTCAGGGAGCTCAGAGCGAGGCTCATAGCTTTTCCGATCCTGCGCCTCGAGGGATTGAAGGATTTCGAAGAGGCTTCGCTGATCTATCGACGGTGCAGAGCCTCGGGGCACACCCTCAGCAGCATGACCGACTGCCTGATTGCCGTTCCGGTGCTCCGGGCGGGAGCGGTGTTGCTGCACAACGACTCCGACTTCGATGCGATCGGGGCCTGTACCGCCCTCGAGCCTTATCTCGCTAAGGGCTGAGGCCCGGCCTCCGGCCCCCGGTTCGGCCTCGCCCTCCTGCTCGGCCTCGTCCGCCGATTTGTTGTGCGTGGTGTTCGTATAACGCGCACCACGTCCGTCAAATCGGGGCCGGTCGCGTGAGCCACCATGGCCCCAGGACCCCCTCCGACTACCCGATCGGGTGGCGAAATCAACCCTCCCAGGGCTAAAGAGTCCCCCTGTAGGGCCGATGTACTTCTTGACCGTTGTTGGACACACATGTTGAATCAGGAGCCTTCAGTTGTCTTCTGTTGAAACAGTTACCGAAAGGGTGGAAATGGCCGATCGTGTCTTCGGTGAGCCGCTGCTCACCGTCGGCGAGGTCGCCCACACCATGCGTGTGTCCAACATGACCGTTTATCGGCTCATCAAGTCGGGTCAGCTGGCCGCCATCCGTGTGGGCAAGAACTACCGCCTGCGTCGCAGCGATGTCGAGCGCTACCTGTCTGAGAGGGCCGTCCTCACAGAGGAGTAGAGCCTTGGCCATCGCGGGCGGGGCCCAGGCCGTGGGCCTGGACATCGGCACCAGCGCAGTGCGCGCAGCAGAGGTTTCAAGTGGGAAGAACGGACTCACTCTGAGCAAGTTCGGGCAGGTCGCTCTGCCCCCCGGCTCGGTGGTGGACGGCGAGATTCGCGACGCCGGCTCCGTCTCCCAGGCGATCGCCACGCTGTTCAAGCGCAACAAGATCTCCAACAAGAAGGTCGTCGTGGGCGTCGCCAACCAGCGCGTCGTCGTGAGACAGGTGGACCTTCCCTACCTGGAGGAGAAGGACTTCCGCTCCTCGATCAAGTTCCAGGTGGCGGAGCACATCCCCATGCCGGTCGACGACGCCGAGATCGACTATCAGATCCTGGCCGACTACGAGACGGCCGAGTCCGGTCACATGATGCGAGTCCTGCTCGTGGCCGCGGCAACCGACATGGTCGAGCAATTCGTAGACACGGTCGCGGCCGCGGGCCTAAGGCCCAGCGGCGTGGACCTCACCCCCTTCGCAGTGGCTCGTGCCGTAAGCGACGCGGCCCGCGGGGAAGTCGGACTCGACGGGGCCGAGGCGATCGTCGACGTGGGTGCGGGCGTTACCAACGTCCTCATACATCAGAACGGTGAGGCGCAGTTCGTGCGCATCCTGCTGATCGGCGGCGACCACGCCACCAGCGAGATCGCCGAAGAGATGGACGTTTCCTTCGAGGAGGCCGAGGCGCTCAAGCTGGACCTTCACACCGGAGCCGGCGACAAGCAGGCCGCCGAGATCGTGGCCCGCAGCGTCGGGAACCTCGTGCTCGAGATCCAGGGATCGCTCGACTATTACCTCGGACTCGAAGAGGCACAGCCGATTCGTTCCGTCCTGTTGACCGGCGGCGGATCGCTCACGCCGGGCCTCGGCCGAGCGCTCGAGACGTCCCTCGACATGGACGTGTTCGGCGCCGTACCCCTTCAGCAAGTCGATGCAAGGAAGACCGGCCTCAGCGAAGGCCAGATCAGTCAAGTCGAGCCGGTGGCCGCAGCTGCCCTCGGTCTAGCAATGGGGAGGGCGGGCCGATGATGCACCGTTTCGACCTGCTGCCCGCGAGCTATGCACTCAAGGCAGCGCAACGCCGCAACCTGGGCATCGTGGCGATCGCCGGCCTCGGCCTGGCGCTCGTCATGCTGACCTGGTGGTTCATGCTCGGGAGCCAGGTCAACAGCGCCAAGGCGGATCTGCAGGTAGCTCAGAGCCGCAACTCTCAGCTTCAGCGAGAGATCGCCGAACTGCGCAAGTTCGACGAGCTGGCCCTCGAGGTCCAGGACAAGGCCGGCAACCTACTGCTGGTCTTCCAGGGCGACGTCGCCTGGCCGTCGATGCTGAACGAGGTTGCGATGGTCACCCCCGGCGAGGTGTGGCTCGAGAACCTCACCACCTCCGCCGGCGTAACCGAGGGCGCGGCTCCGGTGGGCACCGAGACCGCCGAGATCCGCGTCGCCGACGAGGCCGCCTTCGGCCGCATCCAGTTCACCGGGAAGTCGACCACGATGACCGGGGTGGGCAAATGGATGATGCGGCTCGCCAGTGTCGAAGAGTTTCAGGCCGTCTGGCTGAACAGCGCCACCAAGTCTGACGGCGAAGCCGAGGTCGAGGTCGTCGACTTCGACTCCACCATCGAGCTCAACGCAAAGTCGTCCGCGCTCCTGCGCTCACTCGAGGAGCTCGCCGGAGGCAACGTGCTTGCAGGAGGTACGCCGTGAAGGAACACAAGCAGATAATCCTGTCGAGCGTGGGTGTCGTGCTCGTCATGGCGCTCATGTTCTTCTTCCTCATCAACCCCCGCAAGGGACAGTTGGCCGAGGCAAAAGAGCAGGTCGATGCCGCCGCGGCCGAGACCGTCGTCCTCGAGACCGAGCTGGCTCGTCTGGAAGACCTTCAGTCGAAGGCTCCTCAGCTCCAGGCCGCGCTGGACGAGATCAGCGACATGGTGCCCGACGAGGACCGCGTTTCCAGCTTCGTCTTCCAGCTGCAACAGGAGGCCAACAAGGCGGGTCTCGAGTTCGTCTCGATCACGCCACAGCTGCCGAAGTCGCCCCCCGAGGGTGCTCCGCTGGCGGAGGTGAAGATCGACATAGGCGCTCAGGGGACCTACTTCACGATTCAGGACTTCATTCGCCGCGTTACCGAGCTCGACCGGGCGGTCCGCCTGGATGGCTTCTCGATGGCGGCCATCGAGGAGGAAGGATCGGACGAGGCTCTGATCGACCTCACGGCGTCCGCTCGCATCTTCTTCGAGCAGCCGGCCGCCGGTGCCGGGACGCAGACCATCTCCGGCACCACGCCGGCACCCGCGCCCGCTCCGAGCACGGAGGCATCACCCGCACCGACCGAGTCCCCGACCGCCACACCGGCACCGTAGGAGAATAGAGATGGCAAAGGAATCAGCAGGCCAATCGGTCTCACGCAATCAGCTCGTCGTGATCGGCGCTCTGTTCGTGGTGCTGCTCGGAGTCGTCTACTTCCTCTTCCTCAAGGGAGACGGGGGCGAGACAGCTTCAGACGCCGCTCCGGCGCCGGCGCCGGTGACCTCTCCGGAGACGAACGAGGACGAAGAGAAGACGCCCGCGCCGAAGAAGAAGAAGGCCAAGGGACCCGTCGAGACCTCCGAGGTGTTCGCTGGCAAGGACCCCTTCGAGCCGGTGGTCGACCTGACGCCCGACACCGGTGGCGAGGCGACGAGCACCGCCACGACCGATGCATCCACCGACGCGGCCACCACCGATGCGTCTACCACGGGCAGCACGACCCCGACCACGTCCACGACTCCGACGACACCGACCACGCCACCGTCGGACGACGACGACGTGGTGAAGACGGGTTACAGCGTCAAACTGCTGAAGGTCTACACCGACGAGGGCGTGCGCACGGCCCTGGTGCAGACGGTCAAGCGAGAGACAGGCAAGCCCAAGCTCCACACGCTCGTTGCGGGTAATCGCTTCCGTGGGGTCTTCAAGCTGACCTCACTGGACAACCGCTGCGGGAGCTTCTTGCACGGCAAAGTCTGGTTCGCCCTCTGCGAGGGCCAGCGCACGATTCGCAAGTAGCGCTACAAGATGAAGAGACCCGGGGTCGACCCCGGGTCTTTTTTGTTTGGGGCGGTTCTCGCCTCAGGACTTCGCGCGGGGATGGGAAGATGGAGTCATGAGCCGGCTTCGTTATCTCACCGCGGGCGAGTCGCACGGGCAGGCCCTGGTCGCGATTCTCGAGGGGCTGCCCGCGCACCTTCCGGTGACGATCAAGGACATCGCGGACGAGCTGACGCGCCGACGTGCCGGCTACGGACGGGGTCCCCGCATGAAGATCGAAAAGGACGCCCTCGAGATCGTGTCGGGGGTCCGTGCGGGCGAAACCCTCGGGACGCCGGTGGCGGTCTTGATCCGCAACAGCGAGTGGGACAAGTGGCAGCATGTGATGCCGGTCGAGGGTGATCCCGGCGGCCGGGCGCTCACCCGGCCCCGGCCCGGGCACGCGGATCTCCCCGGCATGCTCAAGTACGGCTTCGAGGATGCCCGCAATGTGCTCGAACGAGCCAGCGCCCGCGAGACCGCGGCGCGGGTGGCAATCGGAATGCTCGCCAAACTGCTCTTGGGTCAGATCGAGGTGAGGGTCATCAGTCACGTGCTCGCCATAGGAGAGGCGCGGGTGCCCGACGACGCCCCCCTGCCGGGCCCGGGAGACCTCGATGCCATCGACGCGTCGCCCACGCGTTGCTTCCACCAGCCGTCCACCGAGGCGATGGTGGAGGCCATCGAACGGGCGGCCGCCGAGGGCGACTCGCTGGGAGGCCTGGTCGAGGTGATCGTCTTCGGCCTGCCCCCCGGTCTCGGGAGCCACGTTCACTGGGACCGCAAGCTCGACGGCCGCCTGGCCGGAGCGCTCATGGCCGTACCCGCCATCAAGGCGGTTGAGCTCGGCGATGGTTTTCGGACCGCGGCGCGGCGCGGCTCCGAGGCTCACGACGAGATCGAATCCGATCTCGGCCGCGCCACCAATCGGGCGGGTGGAACCGAGGGCGGGATGAGCATCGGGGGCACTCTGCGCGTCCGCGCCGCGATGAAGCCGCTCAGCACCCTGAAGAAGCGCTTGAGAACGGTGGACCTGGCCTCGGGTGACCCGGCCGAGGCCTTCCAGGAGCGCACCGATGTTTGTGCGGTCCCTGCCGCGGGAGTGGTGTGCGAGTCCGTGGTGGCGCTGACGCTCGCCGACGCCGTGCTCGAGAAGTTCGGGGGAGACACGGTCGACGATCTGACCGGCGCACATGCCCGCTACCTCGAGCGCGTCCGGTCGCGGCCGTAGGGGCGGCGCCATGATCGTGCTGGTCGGGTTCATGGGGGCCGGAAAGTCAACCGTGGGGCAGTTGCTCGCGGAGGAGCTCGGTCTTCCCTTCGTCGACACCGACATCGCAGTCCAAAAGCGTGCCGGAGCCACGATCCCCGGCATCTTCGCCTCCCGTGGGGAGAAGGCGTTTCGAACGCTCGAGCGCGAGGTGGTGGGCGAGGTGCTCGCCGGCCCCCGTTCCGTCGTCGCGCTCGGCGGAGGTGCAGTCAAGGATCCCCAAACCCGCTCCGAGTTGATGGACGCGCTGGTTATTCATCTCGACACGAGTTACGAGCGCGTGCGCGAACGAGTGGGGGCCGAGCCCGCCGAACGCCCCCTGCTCGAAGCCGAGGATCCACGCGCCTTATTCGAGGCGCGGGGCGGGTTGTACCGTTCCGCGGCCGACATCGTCGTCGAAACCGACCACAAGGATCCCAAGCACGTTGCGCTGGAGGCGGCCGCCATGGCGGAGCACCTCGGGCCCACCCACCTGACGAGGGTTTGGACCTCGCTCGGCGAGCGGGGCTATCCGACCTACGTGGGAGCGGATCTCATGGCGCGCGCCGAACACTTCCTGCCGGCCTTCGAGCACGCCGAGCTGGCCTACGTCGTCACCCATCCCGCCCTCATGGAACTGTCGGTGCCGGTGGCCGCGGCGCTGGAGCGAAGAGGACTCCGGGCTCACGTCGGAGCGGTCCCCGAGGGCGAGAACTCGAAATCGATAGCCGCGGCCGCGGTCCTCTACGACGAACTGGCCAAGGCCGGGGCGCACAGGAACGACGTCGTCATCGGAGTGGGCGGGGGAGTGGTGACGGACCTGGCCGGATTCGTCGCCTCCACCTATCACCGAGGCATGCCGGTCGTACACGTTCCCACCTCGTTGCTGGCGCAGGTCGATGCGGCGATCGGCGGCAAGACCGGATTGAACCTCGAACACGGCAAGAACCTGGTTGGAACCATCCACCAGCCCTCCTCGGTCATCTGCGATGTGCGATTGCTGGCGACGCTGCCGGAGGCCGAGCTACGCGCGGGGTTGGCGGAAGTCATCAAGTACGGATTCATCTCCCACCCCGAGATCCTCGACCTGGTGGCGGACAACGTGGATGCCATCTTCGAGCGCGACGAGCAGGTGCTCAGCACGATCGTGGCTCGCTCGGTAACCACCAAGGCCTCGTTCGTGTCGCAGGACGAACGGGATCTCGGAGTCCGCACTCACCTCAACTACGGTCACACCTTCGCCCACGCGATCGAGCATGCCGCGGGCTGGTCCGGATCGGAGCCCCGTGCCGAGGGGTTGGGTGGGGTTCGCCACGGTGAGGCCGTCGCCCTCGGAATGATGGCCGCCGCGCACCTGGCCCGAGAGCTCGGGCGCATCGACGAAGGCGTCGTCGACCTTCACCGGCGCGTGCTGGAAGTCGCGGGGCTACCCACTCGGGCTACGCTCGATGTCCGGGCACTCGAGCAGTCCTGGCGACACGACAAGAAGTATCGAGATGGAGTTCGTTTCGTGTTGCTCAACGGTGTCGGTTCGCCGGAGTCCGGCGTGCGCGCCAGCAACGCGGCGATCGCCACCGCACTCGAGAGGATGGCCGAATGAAGGCGTTCGTAATACACGGGCCCAACCTGAACTTGCTCGGCACGCGCGAGCTCTCCGTCTATGGCGACAGCTCGCTCGAGGAGGTCAACGCCGTGATCGAGCGAGAGGGAAAGGAGCTGGGCTTCGAGTTGCAATTCTTCCAAACCGCGCGCGAGGGCGAGATCATCGAGTTGCTCCATTCGGGAATCGACGGCGGCGTAGACGGAGCGCTGCTGAACCCGGCCGCGTACTCGCATACCTCGAGAGCGATCTCGGACGCGCTGCGGGCGGTTCCCTTCCCCGTGATCGAGGTTCATCTCAGCAACATCCACGCGCGGGAACCGTGGAGGCGGAAATCCGTGACCGCAGAGGCCGCGCGGGGAATCGTCGCGGGCTTCGGCGCCTACTCCTACGTGGCCGCACTGGTAGCGCTGAAAGGAGTGCTCGAGCGATGAACTACGAGGCCAGGGTGAAGCGGCTCCAGGCCGAGCTCGACGAGCTCGATGCTCAGGCCCTGCTCGTCACCAACCTGACGAACGTCAGGTATCTCACCGGTTTCTCGGGCAGCAACGGTCAGGTGCTGGTGACGGATTCCGAAGCCCGTTTCATGACCGACGGTCGTTACCGCGCCCGCGCCCAGCAGGTGAAGTCGGCCGAGGTGTCCGTGTACCCCAATCGACTGACCGACGTTCTCGACCCCGCGCTCGAGCAGAGTGGCATCACGAGGCTCGCGGTCGAGGCCCGGACCATGACCCTCGCGGAACGAGACGACCTGGCCCTGCGCCTCCAGGAAGTGGAGATCGTCTCCGCGCGCGGAGTCGTCGAGGACCACCGGCGCATCAAGGAACCCACCGAGATCGAGGCGCTGCGCGCGGCCATCGCCTTGGGGGACGAGACCTACACCCACATCCTGGACCGGCTGGCACCCGGAGTGAGCGAGCGCGAGATCGCGCTCGAGCTGGAGATCTATATGCGTACGAACGGCGCCGACGAGATCAGCTTCGAGCCCATTGTCGGTTCCGGTCCCCTCAGTGCGCACATCCATCACACGCCCTCGGAGCGCCGCTTCGAAAAGGGTGACTTCGTGTTGCTGGACTTCGGCGCGCGGGTCGACGGCTACTGCGGCGATCTCACTCGCACGGTCGTGCTCGGTGGACCGAGCCCGGAGCAGCAGCGGCAATACGACACGGTGCTGGCGGCGAACCGAAAAGCCCTGGCGGCGATGAGGCCGGACGTCGAGTGCCGGCAGGTCGACGCGGTGGCGCGACGCACGGTCCAAGAGGCGGGCTTTGAGGACTTCGGGCACGGCCTCGGTCATGGGTTGGGGCTCGAGGTCCACGAGTCGCCTCGCTTCAATCGCATAAGCGACGACGTACTCGTTCCCTCGGTCGTGATGACGAACGAGCCGGGGCTGTACCTGGAGGAGACCGGAGGCGTGCGCATAGAGGACTGCGTGCTCATCACCGAAACGGGGGCCGGGGTGCTTACGGGAGCACCCAAAGACGCGCTTGTGGTCGTGTGACGTTTGGGGCCGGGGTAGCGGGTAGCGTCGCGGGCCATGATTCGATCACCTAGGAGCCTCACATGATCTCGACAAACGACATGCGGCCGGGCCAGACGCTCAACCTCGACGGCAGGCTGTTCACGATCACCTACTACCAGCACGTCAAGCCGGGCAAGGGCCACGCCTTCGTCAAGACCAAGCTCAAGAACGTCGATACCGGCGCGGTCACCGACCGGACCTTCAGGGCCGATGAGAGGGTCGAGCTGGCGGTGCTCGATAAGCGCGAGATGCAGTACCTCTACAGAGACGACGCGGGCCTCGTATTCATGGACAACGAGAGCTACGAGCAGATCCACGTCGACCCCGACTTCCTCGGCGAGTCGGGCAAGTTCCTCAAGGACGGCACGACCTGCGTGGTTCAGACCTACCGGGGCCAGCCCGTCGGAGCCGACCTGCCCGTCAGCATGGTGCTCGAGATAACCGAAACCGAGCCGGGGATGAAGGGCGATCGCGTGTCGGGGGCGCTCAAGCCGGCCACCGTCGAAACCGGCGCGATCGTCCAGGTTCCGCTCTTCCTCGAGACGGGGCACAGGATCAGGGTGGATACGCGCACCGGCGAATACTCGTCGCGGGCCTAGGGCGGCGCCTCGGCCCGATGAAGTCACGTCGCACGGCTCGGCGCCTCGCCCTCGATGTCCTGTACGAGGCCGAGATCCGTGACGTGCTCCCCAACGAAGCCTTCGAGCTCAGGCGCAAGGAGGGCTGGGTGGTGCCGGCCCCCGAGGACCAAGCTCCGCTGGACGAGGCCGAGGCTCTCCCGGCGCCGGCCGAGGAGACCCCCGGCGAAGCCGCCCTCGGCTATGCAGTCGAGCTCACCGAGGGCGTACAGCGCCACCAGGCGGACATCGATGCGCTCATCGTGCGCTACGCGGACCGCTGGGCGATCCAGCGGATGCCGCTGGTCGATCGCAACCTCGTGCGGATGGCCATCTACGAGCTCGGGTGGCGAGACGACATCCCCGTCGCCGTTGCGATCAACGAGGCCGTGGAGCTGGCCAAGGAGCTCTCGACCGACGACTCGGGCCGCTTCATCAACGGGTTGCTGGGACGCATCGCCGAGGCCGGAGCGCAGCACTGACCGAGCACCGAACTTCCCAGCATCTACGACCAAGGAGGCTTGACCTGAGATTCTCCCAGCAGCCGACGCCCCGTGCTCCAGCCGACAATCCCGGATCCACGACCAGGGAGGTTAAACATAAAGAACGCGTTCAGTCCCGAGGAGATCGAGGC
>JBOGWW010000008.1:0-8532 GCA_050693655.1 Actinomycetota bacterium
ATCGAGGTCATGACGACCCTGAACCGCGCTGCGTCCGAGGCCATGCACGAGGTGGGGGCCGCGGCGGCGACCGACGTGACGGGCTTCGGGCTGCTGGGGCACCTGCTCGAGATGCTCGATGGGCGCCTGTCCGCGCGCTTGACCGCCGGGGCCATTCCGGTGCTTGTTGAGGCCTACGACCTCGCCGCGGCGGGAGTGCTCCCCGCGGGCAGCAAGAGGAACCGAGAGGCGGGCGCGGACCTGGTCGTCGCCGAGGGGTTGAGCGAGGAGGGGTTGGCCGTGCTGTTCGACGCGCAGACGTCGGGCGGCCTGCTGATCGCGAGTCTGGCCGATCGCACACCCGCGCTAATGGACGCGCTCGGCGGTCGAGGGGTCTCCGACGCGGTCGTCATCGGGACGCTGCTCGAGGGCCGGGGACGCATCGAGGTGACGGCTTGAGCGACGAGTTCAGGATCTCGAGGGAGCTCGCAGACGAGATGGTGCAGCACTGCGCCGAGGGACGGCCGAACGAGGCCTGCGGCATGCTCGCGGCGAAGGCCGGCGAGATGGTCAGGGTCTTCCGGATGGCCAACGCCTCGAGGAGCCCGGTTCGTTACTCGCTCGAGCCCTCCGAGCAGCTCGCGGTCTACAACACGCTCGACGAGCAGGGGTGGGAGCTCGGCGGCGTGTTTCACAGCCACACCCACACCGAGGCCTATCCGTCGCCGACCGACATCCGGCTTGCGAGCGAGGACGTGCCCTACGTCATCGTCTCCCTGGCCTCGGAGCCGGCCTCCATCCGGGCCTTTCGGATCCTCAAGCCGGACTGGCTGGCGGACGAGGGCGAGATCCGGGAGGTTCCCGTCACGATCCTGCCCTGAGGAATACCCGGCACCCCCTCCCCGGTTGGGAGCGGTAGACTTAACAACATTTACAAGGGAGGAAAATGTGCCCGTTGCAGTTCGGATCCCCACCGTCTTCCGCAAGTACACCGGTGGCGAGTCCCAGGTCTCCTTGGAGCCCGGCACCGTCGGGGAGCTGATCGACCAGCTCGACAGCCGCTATCCCGGGTTCGGGCGGCAGGTGCTGACCGACGACGGAAGCCTGCACCGGTTCGTGAACGTCTACGTCAACGACGAGGACGTCCGCTACATCGAGAAGCTCGACACCAAGGCCATCGAGGGCGACACCGTGTCACTGCTCCCCAGCGTCGCAGGAGGCGGCTCCTGAAATACAAGTCGATCCTGGACGCGATCGGACAGACGCCGCTGGTCCAGGTGCCCAGCCTGAGCCCCGCCGACAACGTCCGGATCTGGGTCAAGCTCGAGGGCCAGAACCCCACCGGGTCGGTCAAGGACCGGGTCGCGCTCGCCCTCATCGAGGCGGGTGAGGCCTCGGGCGAGCTCACCAAGGACCGCATCGTCCTGGAGCCGACCTCGGGCAACACCGGCGTCTCGCTGGCGTTGGTCTGCTCGATCCGGGGTTACCGCTTCACCGCCGTCATGCCCGACAACGCGTCGGCCGAGCGAGTCTCGCTGCTGCGGGCCTTCGGCGCCGAGATCGTCTACTCCGAGGCGGCCAAGGGCACCAACGGGTCGGTTGCGCTCGCCCAAGAGATGGCGCGCGACCCCAGGTTCCACATGCCGTTCCAGTACGGCAACGAGGCCAACGTGACCGCCCACTACAACGGCACCGGCCGGGAGATCCTGGACGAGCTTCCCGAGGTCAAGGCCTTCGTCGCGGGGCTCGGGACGGGCGGGACGCTAACCGGCGTGGGCCGGCGACTCAAGGAACACGATCCCGCCATCAAGATCATCGCCGCCGAGCCGCAACTCGGCGAGCTGGTCTACGGGCTGCGTTCGCTGGAGGACGGCTACGTCCCGCCGATCTTCGACCCCGACATCCTCGACGGCAAGATCATGGTCAGGGCGCGCGAGTCAATCGCCTGGACCCGGGAGCTGTTGACCAAGGAGGGGATCTTCGCCGGCATCTCGGCCGGAGCGGTCATCTGGGTGGCCCAGCGGACGGCCGAGCGCCTGAGCTCCGAGGGTGGGGGAGACGTGGTGTGCCTGCTGGCCGACGCGGGCTGGAAGTACATCTCGACCGAGGCCTGGACCCAGGACATCGCCACCGCCGAGGAGCAGGTCGAAGCCGTTCTCTGGTGGTAGCGGTCCCAGGGCGACCCGAGCGGCCGCCTATTACCCTTTTCCCGAAAAGCCCAAAACACGCGGTGCATGCGGTGCACGAGTGGACCGCGGGTACCAGGGGTACCGCGTGTTTGGTCGTTTCCGAAAAGAGATCCCTCCTGTTTTTCCGGGGTCGCCATTAGGGTGAGTCCCGCCATACGCACCGTTGCCGCACCGCACAGGGAGAGCCATGGCAGACCGCAGGCCGATAGGTATGTTCGATTCCGGAGTCGGGGGCCTCACCGTCGCCCGCGCGGTCATCGATCTGCTGCCCCACGAGGACCTGATCTATTTCGGCGACGTGGAGCGTTGTCCCTACGGCCCCCGGCCGGCCGACGAGGTCGGGCGCTTCGCGCTCGAGATCATGGACGTGCTCGTCCGCCAGGACGTAAAGCTTCTGGTGGTCGCCTGCAACTCGGCCGCCTCGACGGCCCTGGATGCCGCCAAGGAGCGTTACGACCTGCCCATCATCTCGGTCATCGAGCCCGGCGTCCACGCCGCGGTGGCGGCCACGCGAAACCGGCGCATCGGGCTGATCGGCACTCAGGCCACGGTTAACTCGGGGGCGTACGACCGAGCGGTCGCGGAGACGCGCGCCAACGTGACGCTCGTCTCGCGGGCCTGTCCGCGCTTCGTCGAGTTCGTCGAACGCGGCGACACCACGTCGGACGAGATCGTGGCCCTCGCTCAGGAGTACCTCGCACCACTGAGGAAGCAGGACATCGACACGCTCATCCTGGGTTGCACGCACTACCCTCTGCTCTCGGGAGTCATTCAGTACGTCATGGGGGAGAGCGTGGTGCTGGTGTCGTCGGCGGAGGCAACCGCCACCGATGTGTTCGCGGCGTTGCGCAACGGCGACCTGGTCAACGAGAGCCATACGCTCGGAGCACACCGCTTTATCTCATCGAGCACCGAGAGATCGTTCTCCGAATTGGGCATCCACTTCCTCGGCCCGGAGTTCGGTGAGGTCGAGCACCATCCCTGGCCCCAGGAGGCGCGCACGTGAGTTTCAGCGTCACCGTCCTGGGATGTTCGGGCGTCTACCAGACGCGTGAGCTCGCGGCCTCGGGATTCCTCGTAGAGATCGACGACGGTCGCTGGCTCGTGGACATGGGCGGCGGGACCTGGCGCAATCTGTTGCTGCAGGCGGACTACCGGGATCTGAAGGGCGTCTTTCTGAGTCACCGGCACCCCGATCACACGATCGACATCTGGCAGTTGTTCCACGCCCGCCACTACGGCGACCTCGGAGGACCCGAAACCAAGATTCCTCTGTGGGCGCCACGGGAGACGCTCGACCGGCTCTCCCACTTCGACGAAGGCATCACAGAGAGTTTCGACCTTCTCCCCGTCGATCAAAACAGCAAGGTGAAGTTCGGAGGGGCGCGCGCGACCTTTGCGCGCATGAAGCATCCTCCGGAGACCTACGGCGTGCGCATCGAGCACGGTGGCGTCGCCCTCGCCTACACGGCGGACACCGGAATCGAGGGAGACATCGACGCAATTGCAAGGGACGCGCAAGTCTTCTTGTGTGAGGCGACCGTCCAGGACTCGGACGAGCCCTGGTGGGGGCACATGTGCGCGAGCGACGCAGGAAGAATCGCGGTTCGCTCCGAAGTCGGCCGGCTCGTGCTCACCCATCTTCGACCCGACTGCGACCGTGAACTGTCTCTGCAGCAAGCTCGCCGCGCGGCCCCCGGTCTCGAGGTTCATCTCGCAAGCGACGGGATGAAGCTGGAGTTGGGCTGATGGACCGTATCGACGGACGCGCGCCTGACCAGTTGAGACCGGTGCGCATGACGCCGGGCTTCATGCCCAACGCCGAGGGTTCGTGCCTGATCGAGATGGGGGAAACGAGGGTCATCTGCACGGCCACGGTCGAGGACACCGTTCCGCGCTGGATGTCCAACAAGGGGAGAGGTTGGGTTACTGCCGAGTACTCGATGCTGCCGCGTTCGACGAGTGAGCGCGTGAGTCGCGAAGTCAACCGGGGACGTCCCTCGGGACGCACTCAGGAGATCCAACGACTCATCGGTCGCAGTCTGCGCGCGGTCACCGACCTCGAGGCTCTGGGCGAGCGCAGCATCATCGTGGACTGCGACGTTCTGCAGGCCGACGGTGGAACGCGCACGGCTTCGATCACGGGAGCGTTCGTCGCCCTCTCGATCGCATTCGAGCAACTCGCGGAGCGCAAGGCGATCACTTCGGTGCCGTTGCTGGATTCGGTCTCGGCCGTCAGCGTGGGAGTCATCGAAGGTGTCTGCTGTCTCGATCTCAACTACATCGAGGACTCGAAGGCGGGCGTCGATATGAACGTCATCATGACGGGAGCCGGCCAGCTCGTCGAGGTGCAGGGCACGGCCGAGCAGGGCACCTTCGATCGCAGCGAGCTGGACCAGATGCTCGACCTCGCGACCAAGGGCATCGGCGAGCTCACCGCCGAGCAGACCAGGACGCTGGGCGCGCCGGAGGCGGATTGAAAGCCATCTTCGCCTCGCGCAACGAGCACAAGATGCAGCAGGTGCAGCGTCTGCTCGTGGGAATCGAACTGGTGCCGGTGGACGAGGTCGCGCCGGGTCTCGAACTCGAGGAACCCTTCGATACCTTCCAGGCCAACGCGCTGGCGAAGGCTCGCACCGTTGCCGCGACCGGCGATGTGGCCGTGGCGGACGACTCGGGACTCGAGGTCGACGCGCTCGACGGAGCTCCGGGAGTGCAGTCGGCTCGCTACGCCGGCGAGAACGCCGACGATGCCGCCAACAACGCCAAATTGGTGAAGGTCCTCAAAGACGTGAAGGAGGGGGACCGCACCGCTCGCTACCGTTGCGTTGCCGTGCTGGTTACGCCGAACGGCAAAGAGTTCATTGCCGGGGGCACCTGCGAGGGCCTGATCGCGCTGGAGGCGAGAGGCGATCAAGGTTTCGGCTACGACCCCCACTTCATCCCCGTCATGCCCGATGGTCGGATCGAGTCGCGCACGATGGGCGAGATTCCACTCGACGAGAAGCTTGCCTTCAATCACAGGGGGCGCGCCTTTAGAGCGTTGATGACTCAGTTGCGCCGGGATGCGTTCATCCTTGATCCCGAGGACAGCACCGCCTGACGTGAACCACGAACGAGAAGACCTCTCCGACGCACTTTCGAAGTTGCGCGTGACTCGTTCGACGGAGGGACTCGACGAAAGCGATATCGATCCCGACCCGTTCGTTCAGTTCGCCGAATGGATGCGCGAGGCGCTCGAAGCAAAGCTGCGCATGCCCAACGAGATGACTCTCGCGACGGCCGACCGAGAGGGTAGGCCCGCGGCGCGCATCGTGCTCCTCAAGGGAGTGGACCAGCGCGGCTTCGTCTTCTTTACGAACTACGAGAGCCGTAAGGGCAAGCACCTGGCCGACAACCCACACGCGGCGCTCGTCTTTTACTGGGCCGAACTCGAACGCCAGGTCGACATCGCCGGACACGTCGAAAAGGTCTCGTTCGAGGAGTCTGAGGCTTACTGGCGCACCCGGCCTCCGGGGAGCCGGAGGGCCGCCTGGGCGTCACGTCAGAGCGAGATCATCCAGAACCGAACCGAGCTCGAAGAGCGGGTACGGCAGGTCGAGGAGCGCTGGCCGGACGACGATGACATCCCGATACCACCTCACTGGGGAGGGTTCAGGCTGGTCCCCGAAACGATCGAGTTCTGGCAGGGTCGCCCCGACCGGCTCCACGACCGATTGATCTACAAACGAGTTGCCGAGATGGGCTGGCTCATCGAACGGCTGTCGCCATAGCGACGATGATGTCGTGAAGGGCGCCGTTCGAAGAAAGGCAGGTGCCCTTGCCGCTGAACGGCGACCCGTCGAGGTGAGTCAGCTTTCCGCCGGCCTCCTCGAGGATGATCTCGAGCGCCGCCACATCCCAGAGCGAAACGTCCGGCTCCAGCATCGCGTGTCCCGCGCCGCGGGCGACCAGAGAGTGACCCCAGAAGTCTCCGAAGCCACGCGTGCGCCACGCCGCATGCGTGATCTGGGTTCGCAGGGTCTCGAGACCGTGGCGATGGAAGCCCCTCTCTCCGCCGAAGAAGATCGTCGCTTCTTCGAGGGAGTCGACCGGATCGACCGCGATGCGATGACCGTTGAAACGAGCACCCAAGCCCTCCGCGGCAACGTAGGTCTCGTTCAGCGCGGGTGCGTGGACGACTCCCACGACGCTGCGCTCGTCGACCCTCAGGGCGACGAGTACGGCCCACACGGGGATCTCGTTCATGAAGTTGTTGGTGCCGTCGATCGGGTCGACAACCCACGTCGGAGCACGCTCCTGGGGCTCGCCGCCGGCGGCCGAGGTCAGGCCCTCCTCTTCGCCCAGGATGTTGTAGGTCGGCCATGCGGAGGCAATGTGCGCTCGGAGCGCGCTCTCGGTGGCGAGATCGGCCTCGGTCACCCAGGTACCGTCGTCCTTCCGGCTGCGCCGGGGATCGCTCTGGTAGTGCTCGCCGGCCACCTCCCCGCCGATCTTGGCGACCTCGAGGGCAAACTCCAGCTCACTCGCATAGTCGGGCATGGCGCCACGATAGCCGCGCGCCCGGTTCCTCTCAGGGTTCACAGAGCCCTCACTGCCGTGGTGCGGAAAACGCGGCTAGCCTACGAACCGCCGAGTGTCGAGGTGAGAAGAAGTGCGAGAGGGGAGACTCGAACTCCCACGTCCTTTCGGACACTGGCACCTAAAGCCAGCGCGTCTGCCAATTCCGCCACTCTCGCGACGCGGATTCATCGTAAGCCGAGCCGGCTCGGGAATTGCTTGGAGTGCGCCCGAACTCCGTCGCTCCGGGCCACCGGCTCAGCGCGTCGGCGATGGCGGTCAACGACGGTGGATCCAGGTTGTTGGTCGGCTCGACGAGCACCAGCAACGTCGCTGCCGGCGAAGAGGATGCGTGCCAGCTCGACGCGCCGACCTCCACGCTGAGATTTCGGGCTTGCAACACCAATGGTCCCTTTCGCGCCGAACGCGCAGATCCGGCCGAGGTTGATCTCCTCCGAAAGTATGACGGCGAGATACGAACAGAGATGGACGATTTCGTAACGGCAAATTACTAGCGTTGCGAGTATCGGGCATTAGGGAGCCGACACGACCGAGAAGAGACGGGCGACGGCCACCTGCGAGGCCTCGCCCCCACGTCTCCCCCGATAAAAAGGGCGCCGGATCTCCCCCTCCGGCGCCCTTGGCTTTCCGAACGCTTACTCCTCGATCTCGACCCGTTCGAGCACCACGTCGGTGTCCGGCCGGTCCTGGGCGTTGGTCGGAAGCGCCGAGATCTTGCTCACGACGTCCATGCTCTCGATAACCTCGCCGAAGATCGTGTGCTTGTTGTTGAGCCAGGGGGTCTGAGTGACGGTCACGAAGAACTGGGATCCGTTGGAGTTCGGGCCCGCGTTGGCCATGGCGAGCAGTCCGGGCTTGTCGAAGCGCGGACCGCCGGGCGGGAGTTCGTCCTCGAACTTATATCCCGGACCGCCCATGCCCGTCCCCTGAGGATCTCCGCCCTGGATCATGAATTCGGGAATCACGCGGTGAAAGATCGTCCCGTCATAGAGCTTGTCGGACTTGCGTTCGTTGTCGCGCGGGTCGCGCCACTCGCGCTTGCCGCTCGCGAGGTCTACGAAGTTGGCGACCGTGATCGGCGCGTGCTCCGGAAACAGCTTGGCTTTGAATGTGCCCTCAGACGTCACGAAGGTTGCGTTCGGCATGACCTCTCCTTTGTTCGACTGGTGGGGGTTCGCTTCGAGGGTAGGCGCGATCGCAGAACAGGCGAGACTCAGCCGTAGTCGGGCGCCCGCTTCTCGACGAAGGCGGCGATGGCTTCGCCGAAGTCGGGCGAGCCGAAGCACTCGAGCTGCCCGCGGCCCTCCTCGTCCATGCCCTCGGGGAGCGGGACGCGTCCGGCCAGGTCCACGAGTCGTTTGACCTGACGCGCCGCGGTCGGGGGAGCGGCGGCGATCGAGATGGCGAGCTCGTCCACGGCCGCTTCCAGATCCTCCGGCTCGACCGCGAGCTCGACCAAGCCGCGCCGTTGCGCCTCGCGACCGTCGATGCGTTCCTGGTTCCAGATCATCTTCTTGGCCATCGCGGGTCCCACCAGGCGAGGGAGCCGCTGCGTCCCGCCGAGGTCGGGGAGGATGCCGAAGCGATGCTCCAGCAAGCCCATCGAAGCATCGCGGGCCGCGACGCGCAGGTCACATGCGAGGGCGAGCTGCAGCCCGGCCCCCAGAGCGTGACCCCTGACCACCGCGATGGTCGGCATCGGGAGCGCTGCGAGCTTTCGGTAACCGGCCTGGGCGTGGGCGATCATCTCCTCCATCGAGCCCCGGGGGGAGGAGAACAGAGA
>JBOGWW010000009.1:0-5966 GCA_050693655.1 Actinomycetota bacterium
GCCGTCGAAGCGGCCAGACGAAGAACTGAACACTTTCTCTCAGCGTGGGTAAGAGCGGCTTATCCCGCGAGCGATCTTCTGCTCGAGTCCCAGAAGTGCAGGTCACGCCTAAACGTGAAGACATCACCAACCAAGAACGGTGCTATTTCTGCTCTCTGCCTGCTCAGAGGGTCATTTTCCATTCTGATCGCCCCCAGCACCCAAGATCAATGTTCGAAGCAATGTCACCGGTTCTGTTGATGGTTCCATCTCTGCCACCACAAAATGGCGGCTGAGTAGAGTCAACAAGGGGAGGAGGCAATGTGACATGACCTCTAGAGCAACAAACAGGGCCGGAAGAGCCGGTGTACCTCCAAGATCGGAAGACGCAGTGTTCACAGAGACGGTCGCCGGTCGGCTTGCTGAGCTCCCCGGCGTGCGCGCCGTGTCGCTCGGCGGATCCCGTGCTGAGGGCACGGAACGAACGGACAGCGATTGGGACTTCGCGATCTATTACCGCGATGGCTTTACCCCCGAGGCGCTTCGCGCGGTCGGATGGGAGGGCAAGGTGTCCGAGATCGGAGGCTGGGGCGGCGGCGTCTTCAACGGAGGCGCGTGGCTGACGGTCGAAGGGCGCCGGGTCGATGTCCACTATCGCGATCTCGCCGACATCGACCACCACCTCGCCGAGGCCCGCGAAGGCCGCTTCCGCATCGAGCGGCTGTTGTTCCATCTAGCGGGCGTTCCGACGTACATCGTGGTCGCAGAGCTAGCGCTCGGGCGGGTGCTGCATGGCGAGCTGCCGAATCCCGACTACCCCGAGACGCTCGCTAACGTCGCGAGCGAGCGCTGGTGGGAAGAGGCGAGGCTCACTTTGGACTACGCACGTGATTCTTACGCCCGTATGGGACGCGTGGCGGAAACGGCAGGAGCGATCGCGACGGCCGCCTGTCAAACTGCCCACGCAATCATGGCTGCGCGGCGTGAGTGGGTTACGAACGAGAAGACTCTGCTCGATCGAGCCGGGCTCCGAATCATCGACGAAGTAACCGCATCGATGCTGCCCGCCACACTAGAGTCCGCGGTCGGAGATGCCGAAAAGCTGTTGAGGTCAGCCTCGGGCGGTCGCCGGACCAGCGACGACTAAATCTGCAAGAGCCTGCTTCTTCCTTGAAGCGTTCGACGATCGAAAGTTGTCAGGTATCGGCGGCTGGGACCTTGCCGGCTTTGCGGTCGCGCGCGGTCTTGGCCTGATGGCACGACCAGCAGCGAGGCTCGAGGTTGTCGATCGAAGCGGGCCCATGCGCGCAGTGGGGCTCGATGTGATCGTTCTCGGTCCTAAAGCGGTTCCCGCAGTCGACGCATCTGACGCCGTCGAAGGTGGGCGGATCCCCGAGTTGCAAGGCGACCCGGACCTCCACCGGCGTGTTGCGGGTCCAGCGCCGCATGTGACGTAGGTCCTTGCCGTCGTAGAAGACCCCGGTCAAGAACGCGTCTGCGGCAATCTCCCGGGCGAGGTGGGGTAGACACCGGCCCGATCCCTGGGATCTTGCACATCTCGCCGTCCCCGACGTCCTTCCAGCCCCTCTTGGCCACCCCATGGCTCACGAGAACGACCAGTTCCGGGCGGCGGCGGGCACGACCCTCGCCCCGTGCGGAGAGCTGTGCAGCATAGGCGTCGGCGAGGTGACGCTCGAAGGGCTCGGTCCGGTCCTCCTTCTTTGCCGCTCGATGCAGGTGCGCGGCCTCTGCTTCGGCGCGGTTGACGATCGGAGTGCCGACGTGGGGCTCGAAAGCGAGGTGGATGTGCACCATGCCGAGCTCGTCGCTGTAGCTCCGGGCGGCGCGGGCGGCCCGCTGGCGCTCCGCAAGGTGCTTGTGCTGCTCGGCCTCGAGCTTCACCTTGCGGGCCCTGCCCCTCAGCACGTGGAAGGCCTCGTCGCGTGCCACGGGTAGTAGCTCCGAGGCCGCGCCGGGAGCGGAGCGCTCGGCCGCGGCGATCTCGGTTGCCTGATCCAAGGAGATGTCACCCTGGCGCAAGGCGTCACCGAGCGCCTCTGAGTCACTCAAGACTCTGCCGGTGGCAACCGTGTCTTTGGCCTTTCCCAACGAGGTTCCGGTCGCCCGTGCAAAGCCCGGAGGCGTCGTCGAGCTTGCTCGCCAGCGCTGCTACCCCGAAGGCGGCCAGCCTCTGGGCCCGGGCGTAGACGGCAAGCAGTCTCCGGGCCGCGGGGGCGGACAGCAGCTCGGGCTCGAGATTCGCATTGGCCTTCTCGAGTAGCTCGATGGCCTCGTCGAGGGCGGCAGCTTCCATGCCCTGATCATGACGAGGGCCTGTGACAGTTTTGCTTTCTTCCTGAAAATCGGTGAGGAATTCGGAATTCGCCGGTCTATCTGCACGCGACCTCCGCGAAATCAGTGCGGCTCGAGCGCGTAGATGAGATGCGGCCGCCCCCACTGATCCACACGTTTTTCGAGGGACATCCCTATGGATTCCGCGACGCGCTGCGAGGCAACGTTGGCGGGATGGATGATGGATATCAGTCGATCGAGACCGATCTGCGAGAAGGCGTAGTCCCGCACGGCGGCGGCTGCTTCCTTCGCGATGCCGCGGCGCCAGAACTGGCGTTTGACGCTGTATCCAAGCTCCACCTCGCGCCGGCCCTCGACTTCTTGCATCACGAGGCCGCACTCGCCGAGGAATTCACCATCGGGCTTCAGCTCGATGACCCATAACCCGAAGCCTTCCTTGGCGTAGGAACGGAGGTTCCATTCAATCCACTCGATGGTCTCGTCGCGCGTCTTGGTGCGGGGGTTGTAGCGCATCGTCTCCTCGTCGGCGAACATCGCGACTCGGTCATCCAGATCTTCGAGCGTGTAGCGGCGAAGCTGTAAGCGAGAGGTTTCGAGCACCGTCTGCACGTTTTCATTCTGCCCTGGTTCTCTTATGGGTAGCACGGCGCGCTGACGTGGGCAGGTGCTAAGGGTTGTCCACTCCCTGATCCGTCCTCTGGATCGAGCCTTGGCCCGAGGACAACGTGATCCACGTTGTCGATGGGTCAAACCTCGATGAGTACGCTGGTCGGATGCGAAGCCCTCACGTCTTGTTGGTCGTCGTAGTGATGATCCTCGCGTCTTGTTCCGGCACGGACGAGACCGCCGCCGAGTGCGAGGAGGAACCCGTGGAGTCCGAGTCGGGGCTTCGCTACGAGGACATCGTGTGCGGCTCCGGTGAGGAGGCCACCGGCGGCACCAGCGTCACCATCGAGTACCGCGCCGAGGTGGCCGACGGAGCGGAGTTCGCGTCCTCCGACGACCAAGGGGGCGAGTTCACCTTCCCCCTCGGGCGCGGTCAGGTGATCACCGGACTGGACGAAGGCGTGCGGTCGATGAAGGTGGGTGGCACCCGCCTTCTCACCCTTCCACCGGACCTGGCCTACGGGGATGCGGGGTTTCCACCCGACGTCGGGGCCGATCAGACGGTCGTCTACGAGGTCACGCTCGTTGACGTCGCGGGCGACTGACGCATCAGATCCAGCACCAACCCTTGGGCGGGAGCGAATCGCGATTCGTCGTCTCGATCGCTCGGGTCCGCTCCCGGCCTCGGACCGTTTCCGTAGTGGTCGTCGTGGTGGGCTCGCCGGACGGTTTGGTGCAGGCTTGCTCGCTGTTGAACAGGAGTCTTCTCTCCCACGATTCATACGGAAGCACCGTGCCGACCAGCAACGGATAGTAGAAGACGAACAGTTCCAGGGCTCCCGCCATGAACACCGCGGCCGCAGCGCGCGCCTCGATCGAGCGCCCGAGCCTCACGAAGCAGTAAGCCAGAGTCATACACATGAACGGCATCATCGGTAGCAGATAGAAGAGAAATACCGCGCTGCGTCCTTGCGACAGCAGCAACCAGGGGAGGTAGGTGAAGGCGACGCCGGCGAGGATGGCTCCCTCCGGTCGCTCGAGACCACGGTGCCGTGCCCACGACACCGCCGTGAACACCAGAGCGGGGATAAAGGACCACCACACCAGCGGACTGCCAAACGCCGCGATCGATCCAATGAATCCCTCCGCCGCGTCGGGGGCAACGTAGTAGGCGACGGGCCGCTTCAGCAGGATCCACGACCACGGAGGTGATTCGTAGGGGTGGCGCGCGTCCAGGCCCCAATGAAAGTCCAACGCCCTTCGCTGCTCGTCGAACAGGTTGCGCCACCAGGAACCGTCGTTCCAATCAAGCGCGAAGACGGAGCCCCCCACGCGGCCCGTGTAGCTTGCGACGTAGACCAGCACGGGCACCAGGACCAGCCAGGCGACGATCGTCAAACCTTCGCCGGCAACGACTCGACGTATCCACCGGCCCCCGCCGTCCCGCCTCCGGGCCGAGAGTTCCCAGACGAGGGTTACCGCCACCGCCGCGATCACGAACAGGAGCCCCGACCATTTGGTCGCGACCGCGGCTCCCGCCGCCAGGCCGGCCGCCAGTCGCCAGGGCCGCCAGCGCAGCTCACCAACTCGACCGGTCCCCTCGATTAACCGGTCGCGGTCGTACACGAGGAACAGAAACGTCGCGACCCCGAACAAGGGCACGAAGATATCGAGCATCGCCACGCGCGACTGCACGAACGAAAGCAGGTCGATGGCGAGAAGCCCCGAGGCGAGGCTTGCTCCGAGAGTCGAGCGGAGGAGTTTGCGAGCCAGCAGGTAAAGCAGAAGGATCGTTAGGGTCCCCGCAATCGCGCTGGCCACGCGCCAGCCGACCTCGTCGTAGCCGAAGATTCTGATCCCCGCCGAGATCAACCACTTTCCCAACGGCGGGTGTACGTAGTTCTCGGGCGAATCGATTCCACAGACGGAGGCCTGCTGCCCCGCGTAGAGGCAGGCGTCCTTGGCGTAGTAGACCTCGTCGAACATCTGGCCCCCGGCGTCGCCCAGGCCCACGAGTCGAAGGGCCCCGCCGGCAAGGGTAATGAGGGCCGCGCAGAGGGAGTCCAGACGCGTCCAGTCACGCCGGCGCACGTCTTCGCCGGCCGTTCCGGTTTCGCTGGACGCGCGCTCGTTGAGATCGCCTGCCACGGGAGACTCAGTCTATTGGCCGGCTCGCAATTGAATTCGGAGCGGGTAGGTGTCGGTAGTCTCCGCTCGTGCAAACACTCAAGGCCGGAACGCGGGCCGTGCTCGAGCGTCCGATCGCGGCGCTACCGCTGACGATCGAAGGGCTGATATTCGCAGGGTTGATGCTCCTCGGCTTCTTGCCGGCCGCCGGGGGAGTGGCACCGGCGGCCGCGATCTTCCCCTTCGAGTTGTATTTCGATCTGAAACGGGCGATCGCGTTCTCGTCGAGCTGGCCGACTTTCGGCATCACCGTCGCCGCGCTCGTTGTTTTCAGGTCGGCAGTCCTCGCGGTGATGGCGTCCCTCGCAGACGGGAGGCGCGCTTCGCCGGCGACCCTTCGCAACGCGCTGATGCTCGGGATGTCGGGGGCCGTGTTCCTCTTTCCCGCGGCCACGTTGTACTTCATCGCCGTGGCGATTCGCTACGCACCCTTCGCCTGGGGCGCGGCCGCGCTCGGCCTCGTTGCCGCATGGAGACTGTGCCGACGGGGGGTCGCGCTGGATACCGGAGCCGGCGCGCCCGGCGCGCCCGTTCCCGAGTTCTCCTCGTTCTTCCTCTATGGAAGCGCGCTGATGGGACTGGGCGCGGCGATTGCAATGCTGGCCGGCCGCTCGGTGGCCCTCGCCGCGTTGCTCCTTGCCTGTACCGGTCCACTTCACGCAACGGTCTGGCTCGGTTGGCGGCGACGAGCGAGGGAGGGTGCCACAGCTTCCGAGGGCCGGGCGGTGACGACCCTGGCCTGCCTTCTGGTCGCCGGCTTCTTCGTGGCCTCCACGATCGACCGCAACCTCCGGGAGTACGACGTGGTGCCCGCCGACTACGAGGGGACGCTTCTGCTTCTCGGCGGAGCGGACTCGACCTCCAGGAGGGGGGCTCTCGCC
>JBOGWW010000010.1:0-2661 GCA_050693655.1 Actinomycetota bacterium
GCCGTCGAAGCCATGGGGATCGGAGCCCACCGACTGGAAGTTGGTCGCGGCGACTTCGGTGCGTCGAAATCGGGCGGATAGGCCGGGATGAGGCGCCCTTGTAGTTGGGGTCGCAGTGGCCGGAGGACCCTTCACCGCCCCCCTTGGCGGCGCCGTCGGAGCCCCCCCGTCCAGAGCCTCCGGAGGGACAGCCGCCCCACAGGCCCCGGTTGGCGGCGCGCGCCTCGTGCTGCGCCGCAACGAAGCGCTCGACGTAGCGGAGGTTGGGCGGATAGGTCGACACCTGGGCGAAGCCGCGCGCCACTAAGGTGCGATTGAAGAGCTGATCGTCGACCCAGATGTAGGCGAGGGTGCGCCCGTAGCGGTCACGCCGCTCGACGTCGAACTCCAGGCGAACGCGCTTTTGTTGCAGCGAGCGCGCCGTGAAGTCCGAGGCGGCCGGCCCGTATCACTCGACCGGCTCAAAGGGATGCACGGTCTCGGGGGTGTCGACCCCGATGAGGCGGACCGATTCGGTGCGACCCTGGTAGCGAAGCTCCACGGTGTCGCCATCGATGACTCGGACGACGAGCGCCGCGACGCCTCTTGGGACATCACTGCGGTCAAGAAGGATGGCTTCGCCGACCCGCATCCCGGTGGTGGCGAGCAGCCCAATCAGCGTGCTCAAAGGCGCGGTCAGGTGCGCCGTGCACTTGTAGCCCAGCGCGCGGCGCACCGCCAGGTAGTCGGCGAGCGACCGGTCGAGTCGGCTACGACGCATCTCCTTCGGGCCATGGGCGGGCGATCAAGCGCAGCGCCCGACGGTCGAGTTGGCGTAGCTCGCCGTGGTCAGCGGGCTCCCGTGGCGCAGCACCTGGCCGATCTCCTCAAGCGCCTTGGCCAGCTCGGCCGTTCGTGTCCGCTTGACAAGCGGTTGAACGGTGGGATATGTTTTGTACTGGTCGGTACAAACACCTAAAGGAGGAACGATGTCCATGGAACCCGCACCCGCCGCCCCGCCCTTTGAGTTGGATCCCGCCCGAGACATCCGCAACCTCCACGGCGCGCCCGGCTGGTTCGAGCTCGTGACGGGTGACCCGGCTGAAGCAGCACGCTTCCTGACCGGCGCGTTCGGCTGGGAGTTTCGCACGATCGACGTCGCCGGATCGGAGTACTTCGTCACGCTGGTGCGCGGACACGAGGTCGGCGGACTCCGAGTTCCCATGACGGGAGAACCCGACGGTCCGCGCTGGCAGACGTACGTGACGGTCGACGACGTCGAAGCCTTCGCCCGCCACGCCCAATCGACCGGAGGAGAGGTAGCCGTCCCTCCGATGGAGCTCGGTGAGGTGGGCAAGATGACCGCCATCGCACATCCCAAGGCAGGCCAACTGCTCGCTTTCGAGTACGCGCGGCCATTCGAATAGACATGCCGCGCGGGAAGCCCGCCTTGACAAAGGGCGAGCGCACGCGGGAACGCATCGTCGGCACCGCCGCCGATCTATTCCACGAGCGAGGGATGAATGCCGCCAGTCTGGGCGATGTGCTGAGGGCCTCGGGCACAGGCAAGGGCCAGCTCTACCAGCACTTCGCCGGTCGCGAGGAGCTCGTCAACAAGGTACTGGATCGCCACCGCGCCACATTGCGCGGGGTCGAGCCCGTGCGCACGTGGGATGACCTGCACGGGTGGCTGCACCGCTACCTTGAGATGCAGCGAAGCTTCGGATTCCTACGCGGCTGCCCCGTCGGGACAGCCGCCTACTCGCTACAACCACAGCAAGATGAGCAACGGGCGAGGCTTCAGCAGATCTTCGACGACATTCGCTCGGGGGTCGCCGGCTTTCTCCACAGGGAGCAGGCCGCGGGCCGGCTCGATGACGCCACCGACCCCGACCGGCTGGCCGACTTCGCAGTCGCCGCAGCCCAAGGAGGGATGCTGCTCGGCCTCCTCGAACGCACTGACCGACCGGTACGTGGCGTCCTCGACGAGACGTTCGCCCATCTACAAAGCTATCGACGAGAGGAGGAGATCGAGTGACGCCACTCCAGCAGCGAAGCCCTATTTTTGGGAGCTTCCGGCACCCGGGCTCAGCGGCCCAGGATCTCGTAGGCCGCCAGAGCGGCTACCTCGTGGAGCAGTTCCCCGAGCTTCGTCTCGCGGCTGCGGTTGAGGCGCGTGTAGGAGGTCCAGCTCGCGTAGGCCTCGTCGAAGCCCAGGTCGGTGGCGATGGCCTTGATGCGTTCGGAGTGCATCGGGTCGCTCACCAGCAGAACGGTGTCGATGCCGTTGTCGGCCGCCATGTCGTGGACGTTGGTGAGACTCTCCAGCGTCGTCCTGCCTTCGTCTTCGCTGAGGATGACCTCCTCGGGCACCCCCTGGGAAACGAGGTAGTTGCGGCCCACTTCGGACTCGCTGAAACGATCGCCCTCCTGCCTGCCCCCGGTGACGACGATGTTGGGGGCCAGGTCCTCCGAGTAAAGGTATTCCGCCTGCTCGAGCCGCGCCTCGAACACCGGAGAGGGATCGCCGTCGTACTGGGCCGCGCCCAACACGACGATGGCATCGGCACGCCTGACCTCGTCGATGCGCGACTGCTGCCAGATGCGGAACGCGAGGAAAAGCGGATAGGCGACGATGATCGCCAGGGCGACAAGCAGGATGCGACGAACGGTGCTCACTAA
>JBOGWW010000011.1:0-2076 GCA_050693655.1 Actinomycetota bacterium
GAGCGGGACTATCTCCAGCAGGAGATGGCCGAGCAGCAGAAGACCATCGACGAGCTCGGTGAGAAACTCATCGAGGAATTGACGCCCAAGGACCCCAACGACGAGCGCGATGTCATCATCGAGATCCGCGCCGGTGCGGGTGGCGACGAAGCGGGGTTGTTCGCCGCGGAGCTGTTCCGCATGTATCAACGCTTCGCCGAGGAGCACGGCTTCAAGACGGAGGTGCTCACCTCCAGTGAGTCGGGCATCGGAGGCTTCAAGGAAGTGACCTTCGCGGTCAAAGGGGAAGGCGCGTACAGCCGGCTGAAGTTCGAGGGCGGGACCCATCGCGTCCAGCGTGTTCCCACCACGGAGTCATCGGGCCGGATCCACACCTCGACCGCAGGGGTGGTGGTGCTGCCCGAGGCCGAGGAGGTGGATGTCGAGATCGACCCCAAGGACCTCAAGATCGACGTCTACCGTACGAGCGGCCCCGGAGGTCAGAGCGTGAACACGACCGACTCTGCGGTTCGTATCAAGCACCTGCCCACCGGCATCGAAGTGGCTTGCCAGGACGAGAAGTCGCAATTGCAGAACAAGGCGAGGGCCCTGCGCATCCTGCGCGCCCGGCTCCTCCAAGCGGAGCAGGCGAGGGCGGCCGCGGCCCAGGCCGAAGCGCGCCAGGCTCAGGTCCGGACCGCCGACCGGTCCGAGAAGATCCGCACCTACAACTTTCACGAGAACCGCGTCACCGACCATCGCATCGGACTCACGTCCTATCGCCTGGGCGAGATCCTCAATGGTGAGCTCGATGAGTTCATCGACGCACTCACCGCATCAATGAGGCCGAGCGACGCCACGGCCTGAGGTGCGAGCCAGGATCGCCGAGGTGCTCGCCTCGGGGAGCGTGCAGCCGGGCGCCCGAGAGGCCGACTGGCTCCTCGACGCGGCCGAGCGGCGCGTCTCGACCGAGGATGAGGTCGTGCGCGTCGCTCTCGAACTGGCGGCGCGGCGCGCCGCCGGAGAGCCCCTGCAGTACGTGCTCGGCAGCGCCGCGTTTCGACATCTCGAACTGAGCGTGGGTCCCGGGGTGCTCGTTCCGCGTCCCGAAACCGAAGTGCTCGTCGACCGGGCTCTGAGGCATCTTCCGGAGGGTGGCACCGTCGTCGACGTCGGCACCGGCTCGGGGGCCATCGCGCTGGCGATCAAGCAGGAGCGCCCCACGGCGCGCGTTTGGGCCACGGACGACTCGAGGGAAGCGCTGCACTACGCGCGCGCCAACCGCGCTCAACTCGATCTGGACGTGGAGATCGTGTACGGGGAGATGCTGAACCCGCTCCCCAAGGCGCTGCGCCGAGCAATGGACCTGGTGGTGAGCAATCCGCCCTACGTGGCGGAGTCGGAGCACCACCTGGTGGAGGCCGGCGTGATGAGCCACGAGCCGCATCATGCGCTGTTCGCCGGCCGCGACGGGTTGAGCATCGTCAGAAAACTCATCGATGACGCCATTTCGTGGTTGCGCCCTGGCGGATGGCTCGTGTGCGAAATCGGCTTCGGCCAGGCGGCCGCGGTGGAAGAGCTGTTCGATAAAGCCGGCTACCGCGACGCGGGGGTTCACAAGGACCTTGCGGGATGGGACCGCATCGTCGAAGGACGCCGGGTCGAGGGATGAGCGATCAACTCGAGGCCGCTTCTGCGGCGCTGCGAAGGGGAGGCCTCGTGGTGCTGCCCACCGATACGGTCTACGGAGTCGGCGCGCTCCCTCGTTCGCACGGGGGCGTGGCGGCCATCTTCGCGGCCAAGAGCAGGCCGATGGACAAGCCGGTTCCCGTACTCGCCGCCACCACCGAGGATCTGGCCGACGTCGTGGTCTTCGATGGGCGAGCCCGGGTGGTGGCCTCGGTGCTGTGGCCGGGTCCCCTCACCCTCGTGCTGCCCCGCCGCGCGGACTGGCCCTACGACCTGGGGGGCGATCCCGCAACGATCGCGGTGCGCGTGCCGAGAAACGAGCTCGCGCGCACGCTGCTCGAGCTGACGGGCCCGCTCGCGGTGACGAGCGCGAATCGCTCGGGCCAAGAACCGGCGGCAACCGTCGCC
>JBOGWW010000012.1:0-7148 GCA_050693655.1 Actinomycetota bacterium
GCCCAAAGCAGTCGTCCCGCTCGACATCCCCGATGGACCTCGAGGGCACACCCGGGCGGTGAGGAAGTTGCGTAGCTACCTTCGGCAGGGTGACTACGACCTGGTGCACGCCCACGGATTGCGGGCCGGAATCGACGCCGCACTCGCCGCGCGACCGCTCGATGTTCCGGTCCTGCAGACCGTTCACAATCTCGTTCGAGCGGACGTCTCCGGCCGGGCCAAGGCCGGGCTCTACAGATGGGCCGAGCCGCTCTCCGTGCGCCTCACCCAGCACACCTTCGCGGTGTCCGAGGAGATCGCCCGCCATCTTCGAGGGAGGTCACCCAAGTCCGCCGGAAGAATCGAGATTCTCTATCTCGGCATCGGCGAGGCTCCCCGGGTCGCAAAGTCGCCCGCGGAGGTGCGCGCCGAAGCGGGCTTGCCGGAGGACGCCAAATTGATCGTCACCGCGTCGCGGCTCTCGGCCCAAAAGGCTCTGGACGTGATGCTGCGGGCGCTCACGCGGCTATCGGACGAGGCCGTGCTCATCGTTCTGGGTCAGGGTCCCGACGAGCGGCAACTCAAGACGATGGCGCTGGCGCTCGGCCTGGGCGAGCGCGTGCGCTGGCTCGGCTGGCGAGACGACGGCGCGGACTGGCTCAATGCCGCCGACGTCTTCTCTTTGTCCTCGAACTGGGAGGGCGTGCCTCTGGCGGCCCAGGAGGCCATACTCCTCGGCACGCCGGTCGTCGCGACCGCGGTCGGAGGTATGCCGGAACTGATCGACGACCGCTCCTCGGGCAGGCTCGTGCCCAAGGGCGATTCCGACGCCCTCGCCCGGGCACTGGGCGAGGTACTGGGCTCTCCCTCGGCCGCGCAGGGTTACGCCGAGCGGGCGCTCGTGGATCTCCGGCGACGGTTTTCGACAGAGCAGATGCTCGCGCGCCTGCGCGGGGCCTACGAGTGGCACACGGGCTGAGGGGCGCGGGTGCGGGCCTGGCGGGGCTTGCGCTGGCGCTCACGTGCGCGAGTCCCGCCGGGGCTCAGGAGGACTGCGCCCGCAGCGTCGTGGTGACGCTGCCCGGGGTGATGTGGTCGGACATCGAACGTCACGAGCCGCCGAACCTGGAGCGCGCGATCTCCGATGGTGCCTGGGGCTCGATGTCGGTGCGCACGAACTCCGCGCGCACCTCTCTGGCTTCGGGATTCGTGACCCTGGGTGCGGGGGCGCGGGTCGACGGGGGAGTGACCACGGGAGGGCCGCTCGAGGTCGAGGACGAAATCCCCGGCATGCGGCCTCTGCCCCCGGTGACCGAGGGAGTCCGCGTGGCGGGAGCCGGCGAGGTGAGGGCGATCGCCGAAGACGAGGGCTACGGGGCGCTGCCGGGGGCCTTCGCGAGCACGCTCGAGGCCCCCGTCTACGCCGTCGGCAACGGCGATCTCGGAAACCCGCCACCCGCGCCGGTCGGCTTCGGCCGCTGGACGCTGCTGGCGGCCATGAACGAGGAGGGGATCGTCGACTTCGCGGCGACGAGCGAAGACCTCTTGGTCGAGGATGCCGAGGCGCCCTATGGGGTGCGGACCGAGGAGGGGGCGCTGGGAGAAGCGCTGGACGTTTTCTTCGAGGCCGACTGCGGGGTCACCTTCGTCGACCAGGGGGATCTGACTCGCTTCGACCAGTGGGTGATGGCGCGAGGACATGACGAGGTGACCGGCGACCTGGTGGATACGCAGCGCAGGGCGCTGATGGCATCCGACCGGCTCATCGGCGACCTGCGAGAGCGCCTGGAGCCCGACGACCTCCTGTTGATCGTGTCTCCGACCTCGCCGTCGTGGTTCGGCGAGGCACACCTGGGAGTCGCGGTTGCAGTCGGCGGAGGCTTCGAGGGAGGCACGACGCTGGAGTCGGCTTCGACCCGTCGTCGAGGAATCGTGACGCTGCCCGATGTCGCGCCGACCATCCTCGAGCATCTCGGAGTCGACCGGCCGCCCGCCATGAACGGTCGAGCGATGGTGTCCGGGCCGAGCGACGATCCGCCGGCGGCTTCGATGCGCGCGCTCGACGACGAGTCGGTCTTCATCGACGCGGTCAAGGGACCGCTGAGCGCGATCTTCGTGCTGTTTCAGGTCCTGGTGTACGTCCTACTCCTGTTGTTGTTCGCATGGAGGGAGCGAAGGGATGGTGTCGGCTTCACCGCGGCGCGCACGCTCGAGTTGTGCGGGTTGGGGGTCGTCGCTTTCCCGGTTTCGACCTATCTCGCCGGAGCAGTCGACGGTCATTCCCTCGGCGGGATCGCCTTTGGTGTTCTGCTGGTCGTCGTCACCGGCGCACTCGTACTGGTGGCATCGGCCCTCTTCAGGAACCCGCTGGACCGACTCCTTGCGCTGGTGTGCTTTAGCTGGTTGGTGGTTGCACTCGACCTCATCACCGGCAGCCAGCTTCAACTGAACACCGTCTTCGGTTACTCACCGATCGTCGCCGGCCGCTTCGCAGGTGCGGGCAACATCGTGTTCGCGGTGTTCGGCGTCACGGCCGTACTGACGGGGGCATTGATGGCCTACCGCTTCAGCGAGAGAGCTTTCACGATGCCGTTGGTGGCGGGCCTGTTCATCGTGACCATCGTCATCGACGGAGCTCCCTCGTTTGGAAGTGATGTCGGCGGCGTGCTTGCCCTCGTGCCCGCGCTGGGAGTGACCTTGCTGTGGCTGAGGGGCAGGAAGCCACGCCTTCGGACCGTCGTCGTCGCCGGCGTCGCGGGGATCGCCGTCCTCGGCCTCTTCCTGGTCGTCGACCTGGCGCTGCCGGCGGAGTCTCAAACTCATCTCGCGCGGCTTTACGAGGACACACGTGACCGGGGTTTCGGGGTCCTGTTGGACACGATCGAGCGCAAGGCAACCGCGAACCTACGCGTGTTCACCTCGACGATCTGGACCTACTTCGTGCCCCCCGCGCTGCTGGCGATGATCTATCTGCTGCGCCGGCCGAGTGGGCGATGGCAGCAATTCGCGGTCGACTATCCCAAACTGCGGGCGGGCCTCATCGGTGGCTTGGTGCTCGCGGTGACGGGCTTCGCGGTCAACGACTCCGGCATCGTCATCCCGGCGGTGGTCCTGTCCTTCCTGGTGCCCATGGCGCTGTTGGTCCATCTGTCGATGGAGGCTGCGCTGTTGAGCGGGAAGCCGGAGGCTCCGAGGGAGGTGGAGGCGTGACCGCGGACGGTGCCGTGATCTTCATGGCTTCGCTTGCTGCGGGCCTCGTGAGTGCGCTGCTCGCGGTGCGCGTGGCCTTGGTCACCCATCCTCGATCTTTGACGAAGCTCAACGTGAACCGGCGCGAGGTGCCCGTGGTACTGGGCTTCGGGGTGCTGGTCGGGTGCGTCGCCGGAAGCTTTGCGTTCATGCTCGCGCGGCCCTTGACCGATGGCGAGAACCTCGGTGCTCGCGCCGGCCTGGTCCTGGCGGTTGTCGCCCTGATGTTCGCGGCGGGGTTCTTCGACGACCGGCGAGGCGACGAGCGGGCGAGGGGCTTCCGGGGTCACATGTCCTCGGCGCGCAGCGGGGCTCTGACCGGGGGACTCGTGAAGATCGCCGGGGGCGGACTCGCGGGAGCGATCGCGGCGCTTCCCGCCGCCGGCATCGGCCACAAGCTCGAGGTGTTCCTGCTCGTTCCACTGACGGCCAACCTCTTCAACCTTCTGGACCGTGCCCCCGGGCGCGCGCTGAAGGTCGCCTTCGCCTTCCTCGTCCCGCTGCTGATCTTCGGCCCCCTCGACATGGCGCTGGCCGTCGCGGGGCTGGTGGGTGCGCTGGTGGCGGTGGCGGGCTTCGATCTGCGAGAGAAGGCCATGCTCGGGGACGCCGGCGCCAACCCGGTGGGGGCGGTCGTCGGACTGGCCCTCGCCTACTCCCTGGAGGAGCCGTTCCGGGCACTGGCGGTGCTCGCGATCGGAGCGCTGAACGTCGCCTCCGAGAAGATCTCCTTCTCGCGCGTGATCGATGCGACGCCGTGGCTAAGGATGGTGGACCGAATCGGCCGCAAATAGACGCGTCCGGCCGCGCGCGCGTGCTACTTTGGGCTGACTTCCCCCGAGCACCGAAGGCGTCGTTGCCGTGGTTCGTTTTGGGGGTCGTCACCAGGTAACGAGTGGGCGCCTCGCGGCCGGAGCGGGGCACCGTCGAGTTGAGTTGGGATCGGAGGACTGGTGGCGAAGCACGTTTTCGTGACGGGCGGCGTGGTGTCGAGCCTCGGCAAGGGCATCACCGCAGCCTCTCTGGGAAGGCTCCTGAAGGCCCGGAGACTCAGGGTCATGATCCAGAAGCTGGACCCCTACATCAACGTCGACCCCGGAACGATGAACCCCTTCCAGCACGGCGAGGTGTTCGTGACCGAGGACGGCGGCGAGACGGATCTCGACCTCGGCCACTACGAGCGCTTCATCGACGAGAACATGCACCGCGCCTCGAACGTCACCACCGGGGCGCTCTACCAGGGCATCATCGCCAAGGAACGCCGGGGCGACTATCTCGGCGACACGGTTCAGGTCATTCCGCACGTCACCGAGGCCATCAAGGAGCGCGTCCTGACCCTGGCCGACGATTCCGGGGCCGACGTCCTGATCACCGAGATCGGCGGCACCGTCGGCGACATCGAGTCGCTGCCCTTCCTCGAGGCGATTCGTCAACTGAAACGGGAGCTGGGGCCCGACGACACCTGCTACGTGCACGTGACCCTGGTGCCCTACATGGCGGCGGCCGAGGAGCTCAAGACCAAGCCGACCCAGCACTCGGTGCGGGAGCTGCGCAGCATCGGTATCCAGCCCGACGCCATCGTCTGCCGGAGCGACCGACCCATAACCTCGTCGCTCAAGCGGAAGATCTCGCTCCTCTGCGACGTAAACGTCGAAGCCGTGGTGTCGATGGTGGACGCCAGCAGCATCTACGAGGTGCCGCTCGTGACGCACGCGGAGAACCTGGACGGGTTCGTCGTGGATCACCTCGGCATGAGCGAGGTTCCCGAGCCCGATCTGGGTCACTGGCAGGGAATCGTCAACCGCATCAACTCGTGCGACAAAGAGGTCGACATCGGACTCATCGGTAAGTACGTGACGCTACCCGATGCGTATCTCTCGGTCGTCGAGAGCCTGAAGCATGCGGGCTACGCGCACTCGACCGACGTGAGGATCACCTGGATCGCGTCGGACGATCTCGAAGAGGCCGGCGCACTGGAGGTGCTGGACCGTGTCGACGGCATCCTGGTGCCGGGCGGCTTCGGCGTGAGAGGCATCGAGGGCAAGATCGACGCGGTTCACTATGCGCGCACGAACGAGGTGCCCTTCCTGGGGATCTGCCTCGGGTTGCAGTGTGCCGTGATCGAGTTCGCCAGGAACGTAGCGGGTCTCGAGGGGGCCAACTCGTCCGAGTTCGAATCGTCCACTCCCGCCCCCGTAGTCGACATCCTGGCCGGTCAAGATCTCAACTCCTTGGGCGGCACCATGCGTCTCGGCGCCTACCCCTGCCGCATCAAGAAGGGCTCGATGGCCGAGCGCGCCTACGACACCGAGCTCATCTTCGAGCGACACCGCCACCGCTACGAGGTGAACCCCCGGTTCCGGCGCAAGCTCGAGGACGCGGGGCTCGTGTGCTCCGGCGAATCGCCCGACGGCACCTTGGTTGAGATCATCGAGCTCGCCGATCACCCCTGGTTCGTTGCGGGTCAGTTCCACCCCGAGTTCAAGAGTCGCCCGGACCGCCCGCAACCTCTGTTCAGGGACTTCGTCGGTGCGGCGATCGCCCACCGGCACGGCGAGGTCTCCCTCCCGGAAGCCGTCGGTCACTCCAGCGAGGTATGAGGCGGTCCGTTCCGCCCGCTAGTCTCTGAACCAACACATAGGGGGTTTGGTTCATGAAGGTCGGAGTGCCGCGCGAGCTGAAGGACAGCGAGTACCGCGTCGCCATAACGCCCGCGGGCGTGCGTGAGTTCGTCGTCCACAACCACGAGGTCCTCATCGAGAAGGACGCGGGGCGGGGCTCCAGCATCATGGATTCCGAGTTCGAGCGGGCGGGGGCGACGATCGTGCCGAACGCCGACGTCGTATTCGCCGAGGCCGACATGGTCCTCAAGGTGAAGGAACCGATCGAGGAGGAGTTCCATCGCCTGCGCGAGGGCTTGATCCTGTTCACCTACCTCCATCTGGCCGCGTCCGAGCCGGTGACGCGCGCGCTGCTCGACTCCAAGACGACGGGCGTGGCCTACGAGACCGTGGAGTACCCCGATCGGTCGTTGCCGCTGCTCGCCCCCATGAGCGAGGTGGCCGGACGCATGGCGCCGCAGGTAGGGGCACATCTCCTGGAGCGCGAGAACGGGGGCCGAGGTCTGCTGATGGGCGGCGTGTCCGGCGTGGCCCCCGCGAAGGTCGTGGTCATAGGCGCGGGTATGTCGGGCATGAATGCGGCTTGGATCGCCCAGGGCATGGAGGCCGAGGTCATCATCCTCGACACGAACATCGCCAAGCTGCGCGAGGTCGACCGCATCCACAAGGGGCGCATCCTGACGTTGATGTCCAACCGGCTGGTCGTCGAGGAGATCGTGACCCAGGCGGATCTCGTGATCGGGGCGGTGCTCGTGCCCGGGGCGCTGGCGCCGAAGGTGGTCACCGGGGACATCATCAAGCAGATGAAACCGGGGGCCGTGGTCGTGGACATCTCGATCGACCAGGGCGGCTGCTTCGAGACCTCGCGGATGACCACCCATTCCGATCCCACCTACGTCGTTCAGGACGTCGTGCATTACTGCGTCGGCAACATGCCGGGGGCGGTCCCGCACACCTCGACATACGCACTCACCAACCTCACGGTGCCCTACGCGGTCACGCTCGCGCAGCGCGGGTTGACCGAGGCCGTCGCTTCCTACCCGGCGCTCGCCAGAGGCGTCAACACCCACCGAGGCTCGTGCACCTACGAGCCCGTCTGCCGGGCTCACGGTCTCGAGTACACGCCCCTCGACAGATTGCTGTGACACAGGCGCCCCCGCGCGGCTCGGACGCACTCGCCGCCTTCGGTCGCCTCGTGGACGAGTTTTTGACCTACAGCGCGACGGAGCGAGGCCTCGCGACCAACACCGTCTCCGCCTACCGGCGCGATCTGGCGGCCTGGGTCGCGTACTGCCGGGC
>JBOGWW010000013.1:0-8495 GCA_050693655.1 Actinomycetota bacterium
AGTCACAGTTGCGGGCGGCCGCGGAGCAACAGGGCCCCGGCAACCTCGAGGAGTTGCTCCTGTCCGGCGATACCTGGACGGTCGACTAGCGATCGTCTCGACGATCGCGCAGGGAGGTATGAGCTCGTGGAGCAGCCGCGGGACGAAGCCGTCGAGGAGCGCGCGGCCGCGCTCCAGGCCGAGACGGACGACGAGGACCTGCAGGATCCCGAGGCGGCGCGCGACGCCGCGGACCAGATCCTGAAGGAATCGCACGAGCGGCAGGATCAGGCCGAGGATCTCCAACCCACGGACGACGACGTGATCAGACGCTCGAGCGAAGAGAGCGCAGCCGAACCGGAATAACGGGCGTCTACTCCGGTGACGGAGTGATGCGAACTCGGTCACATATTCGGCTGACGTCCGTCCCCGTTGGTTGCGCGCGCGGCCGGGTGGGCATCCCATACCTGGAGCGTAGAGAGACGATGCCGTCACCGCATGGGTCCGGGGACCCCAGTTCGTTCGTGGACCCGGCCCAAACCACGCCGTGTATCGTGCGCGGACTATGAACGCCTCGCAGGAGGGTCATGGGGGCGTGGCGATCGCTCACACGCTCAAGGCGCTGGGGGTGAGCCACCTCTTCACCCTCACCGGCGGCCACATCTTCCCCATCTTCGACGGGGCCAAGCAAGAGGCCATCCGTCTCATCGACGTGCGCCACGAGCAGAGCGCGGCCTTCGCCGCCGAGGGATGGGCGCGCCTCACGCGCTCGCTCGGGGTCTGCGCCGTGACTGCGGGCCCGGGTGTGACGAATGCGCTGAGCGCGCTCGCACAGGCGAAGTTCAATCAGGCCCCGGTTCTCGCCCTCGCCGGCCGGGCGCCCGCTTTCAGATGGGGGAAGGGATCGTTGCAGGAGATCGACCACGTCCCCTTCGTCGAACCCCTCGCGCCCGCTCGAACGGTGCTCGACTTCGCCGACATTCCCGCCGCGGTCATGGAGTCGGCCGCCGACGCGCTCGGCGCGCGGCGCGGCCCCCGCTTTCTCGACTTCCCGCTCGACGTTCTGTTCAGCACCGGCGAGTTCGTGGTGCCGGAGCGCGAACAGACCGCTTTGTCGGTCGACGACGACGACGTCGCTCACCTGATCCAAAAATCCCAGCGTCCCGTGATCTTGGCGGGCTCGAACGTGTACCTGGACGGGGCCGGGGACGCGTTGCGATCGCTGGTCGAGAGGGCTCGCATCCCGGCGTTCATGAACGGTCAGGGCCGCGGTTGCCTCCCGGCGGACCACGAGCTCGCCTTCGCGCGCAGCCGCTCGCAGGCCTTCAAGGAGGCGGATCTCGTCATCGTCGTCGGGACTCCGTTCGATTTCCGGCTCGGCTTCGGCGAGAACTTCGCGCCGGGGACCAGGATCGTCCACCTTGACTCGTCGCCTCATCTGATCGCCGAGCACGTCGAACTCGCGGCCTCGATCGGCGGCCCTCTCGACCTGACGCTGGCGGCGATCGCCGAGGGCGTAGACAAGCCGGCCGCCACCGAGGCGTGGGTCTCGTCCCTGCGCGCTACGGAGAACTCGAAACGCGCCGCGGCCCAAGCGGAGCTGAAGTCGACTTCCACCCCCATTCATCCGATGCGCGTCTACGGCGAGCTCGTCCCGCTTCTCGACCGCGACGCGATCGTCATCGGCGACGGGGGCGACTTCGTCTCCTACGCCGGTCGGGAGGTGCCCTCGTTCGTGCCGGGTTCGTGGCTCGATCCCGGCCCCTTCGGCTGTCTGGGAGTGGGTCCCGGCTACGCGCTGGCGGCCCGGCTCGCGCATCCGGAGCGCCAGGTCGTGCTGCTGTACGGCGACGGGGCGCTGGGCTTCTCCGGGATGGAGCTCGAGACGCTCGTGCGGCTGAACCTCCCGGTGGTGGCGGTCGTGGGCAACAACGGCATCTGGGGGCTCGAGAAGCATCCGATGCAGGCGCTCTACGGCTACGACGTCGCGGCCGACCTCCAGCCCGAGCTTCGCTACGACCAGATGATGGAGAGCTTCGGGGGCCGCGGCGAGTTCGTTACCGATCCCGACGACATCGCGCCGGCGCTGAAGCGCGCCTTCGCCTCGGGCGAGCCCACGCTCGTCAACATCGCCACCGACCCGGCGGTCGCCTACCCTCGCTCCTCCAACTTGGCCTAGCCGCTAGCGATCGGCAACCCAGGCGAGAAGCTCGTCCGCGGTCATGTAGTTGAGGATTCGTTCTCTCGGGGCTCCTGCCGCGAGCGCGGTCGCGATGCCCAAGTCCATGTAGTCGAGCTCGTGGATGTAGTGGGCGTCGGTTCCAATCGAGATATAACACCCCGCGTCGACGGCGAGCGCGGTCAGTTCGGCGTTCAGGTCCTGGCGATTCGGGTTGCAGTCGATCTCGACCGCCTTGTTGAACTTCGCCGCTTCCGCGAACACTCTCTTCCAATCGGCGTGTAGCCCCGCGCGCGTGCCGTACATGCGTCCCCGCGGATGCCCGAACACCTGGAAGTGCGGGTTGCGCACGGCAGCGAGGTAGCGATAGGTCTGATCCTTGGTCGTCTGCAGACTCGAGTGAAACGATCCGAGCACCAGATCGAGTCCCCTCAGGTCGCCGGGCTCGGTGTCGCCCTCGCCCGCGGGAGAGATGTTCATCTCGAGCGCCCGCAGGAGGCGAAAGCCGGTGCCCGCCATGGCTTCGTTCACCTCGGCAATCTCCCGGGCCTGGATCCGCATCTCGTCCGGTGTCATGCCTCCCGCGATCTTGAGCCCCTGGGAATGGTCCGTGATCGCGACGTACGCGTAGCCGAGGTCGCGCGCTGCGACGGCCATGCCCTCGATGGATACGGTCCCATCGCTGTAGGTGGTGTGCATCTGCAGGTCCGCATTGATGGCGTCGCGCCACTCCGGGTGTCCCTCGACGATGGCGCTGCTAACCGAGCGCGATGAGAAGCCGGTGCGCGACTCCGGAGGGTCGCCGACCTCGGGGGCATCGTCCATCCAGCCCACGATGCGCCGCGCGAGCTTGTCGCCCACGCCGAACAGCTCGGTCAGAGGGCGCCCCTCTCGAATCAGGTCCCGGGCCTCCTCAGTCCAAGCCAGCGCGGCCCGCGACGCCTTACGGTAGGCGCGCTGCCGATAGGACTCCGCTTCGTCGGCGGAGCGCGCGAGCAGGTCGGCAAGCTGCAGGTTGGTGAGCGACATAGGTGCGGAGCCTACCCAGGAGCAGCGCCCGCCGGATTCGCCGTGGTTCTAAAGGGCGCGGCCTTGGGTATCGTCGGTCGATGCGTGAGGTACTGACGAGGGCCCTGGATGCCGCCATGGACGCGGGCGCGAGCTACGCCGATGTGCGCGTACTCGAAGGAACCGCGGAGACCCTCTCTGCGCGCGGCACGACCGTCGAGGGCCTGGATCGTTCGGATTCGCTCGGTTACGGGGTGAGGGTCCTGGCGGACGGCGCTTGGGGATACGCGGCCTCTCCCGACCTGGGTCACGATGGGGTCGCCCACGTCGCCCTGGTGGCGGTCGACGTCGCCAGGGCCAGCGCGCAAGCTCGCTCTCGACCGGTCGAGCTGGCGGAAGAACCGGTCCATAGCGGCTCCTGGACGACTCCCCTGGAACGTGACCCGTTCGCCGTTTCGCTCGAGGAGAAACTGGCCCTGTTGCTCGAGGCATCGGAGTCGATGGAGCGCGTCTCGGGTGTAAGGGTTGGTCGTTCGACCATGGATTTCTACCGGCAGCGCAGCTGGTTTCTGAGCTCTGAAGGCACCGACCTGGACCAAACGGTCGTGCACGTGGGAGCCGGCATCGAGGCTACGGCCGTCGGCGAGAACGAAGTGCAGCAGCGCTCGTATCCCGGCTCCTTTCGCGGTCATTTCGAAGCCGGTGGTTACGAAATCGTCGAGCGCATGGAGCTCGCGGGGCAAGCCGAGCGAACGGCCGAGGAGGCGGTCGCGCTGATGACCGCGCCGGAGTGCCCGACCGGGCCGACGACCCTCGTGCTCGATGGTCACCAGGTCATGCTTCAGGTTCACGAATCGGTGGGTCACCCGACCGAGCTGGACAGAGTCCTGGGTATGGAGGCCGCGTTCGCCGGAACGTCCTTCGTCGGCATACCGGATCTCGGCTCACTGCAGTACGGCTCGCGGCACGTGAGCATCCAGTCCGATGCCACCAGCCCGGGTGGACTCGGGACCTACGGCTACGACGACGAGGGAGTGCAGGCTCAACGCGTCGACCTCGTGCGCGAGGGCTTGCTGGTCGGCCTTCAGAGCTCGCGCGAAACCGCGGCCGCGATGGGAACCGCCCGCAGCAACGGGACCATGCGGGCCGAGGGGTGGGAGAACTTCCCCCTCATCCGTATGCCGAACATCAACTTGCTTCCCGGAGAGGGCTCTCTCGACGATCTCCTCGCCGACGTCGAAGAGGGCGTGTACATGTCCACCAACAAGTCCTGGTCTATCGACGACAAACGCAAGAACTTTCAATTCGGATGCGAGATCGGTTGGGAGATCAGGCACGGCAAGCTCACGAGGATGTTCAAGAATCCCCGCTATACGGGGATCACGCCGGCCTTCTGGGGGTCGTGCGATGCCGTGGCCGGACCCGAGGAGTGGCGCATGTACGGCACCCCCAACTGCGGAAAAGGCCAGCCGGGGCAGACCATGCGCGTCGGCCACGGCACGGCTCCCGCTCGTTTCCGCAACGTCTCGGTCGGTACCTCGCAATGAGTCGAGACCCGACCGCGATTCCGGTAGATCACGCGAGCGCCAAGGGGGCCGCGGAACCCGTTCTCGACCTTCCCGGGGCCGACGAGGTCGAGGTAGTGGTCATGGGTTCGCGCACGGGGCTGACGCGCTTCGCTCTCTCCGAGATCATCCAGAATACGGTCCGCAGCGAGGTGCGCGCCTACGTCCGGGTGGCCGTCGGCCGGCGGGTTGCGACGACGGTCACCACTCAACTGGACGCGGAGCATCTGATGCGAGCGGCCACGAGCGCGCTCGAGGCGACCCGGGCCTCGCGGCCCGATGAGGATTGGCGGGGACTTCCACCCCCCGAGAGGGTCGGGCGCGCCGAGGGGTGCTGGCGTTACGACGACGCCACCGCGTGCACGACGCCCGAGGAGCGAGCACGCCGGGTAACGGGCCTTCTGGCGGCCGCCGAGGTGGACAACGTCGCGGGCATCTTCGAAACGAGCGCCCACAGCTTCTCGGTGTTCTCCTCGGTCGGGATGGATTGCGCCGACGCCTACACCCGGTGCGTTACGACCTGCCTCGTGGACACCGGTGAGGCCACGGGCTGGGGCGATTGGTCCTCCCACCGGGAGGACCAGGTGGATGGGCAAGCCGCCGCCCGCCGCGCTCTCGACAAGGCGCGCAGGGGTTCGGGGGCAACCGAGGCGCCCCCGGGGCGCTACCAGGTGGTCCTCGAGCCCGCCGCGGTCGCCACGATGCTCGAGTACCTGTCGTACTGCGGGATGGGAGCCAGGCAGTACATCGACGGTGAGAGCTTTCTCGTCGGGGCGGTGGGCGGCCGGATCGCGGCCCCCTCCGTCACGCTTGCAGACGACGTATGGCACCCCGCTTCGGTCGGCCCCGGCTTCGACTTCGAGGGAGTACCCAAGAGACGGGTGGCCGTCATCGACGACGGCATCGCAACGGGACCGGTGACCGACTGGCGAACCGCCCCCAAGGTGAACGCCGAGCCCACCGGTCACTACTCCGGCTCGACGGAATTCGGGCCCTACGCGTCTCACCTCGTCCTTCAGCCCGGCACTGCTTCCCCAGAAGACCTCATCGGCGAGGTCGACGCCGGGTTCCTGGTCACCCGGTTCCACTACGTCAACGTCCTCGACCGCCCCGCAACGCTGCTGACCGGCATGACGCGCGATGGCACCTTTCGCATCCACAACGGAGAGGTCGGGGGGCCGGTGCACAACTTTCGCTTCGCGCACAGCGTGCTGGACGCCCTCCGCTCGACAACGGGCGTGGGGCACGAGGTGGCGGCATTCGCGCCCGATTACGGCTCTTTCGGCTGTACCGTGGCTCCCGCGCTGCGGGTCGAAGACTTCAACTTCGCCTCCACCACCTCCCACTGAACCTATTCACAAGCTCATTTTCGAGGTCGATGCACGAGGTCTGGCACATCACCATCCTGGCCGCCACACTCTTCGCCGCCGCCGGCGGAGCGATCCTGCTCCTGGCGCCCCTGGTCTTCGACAGGCCGCCACCCGGCTTGGTTCGGTTTCGACCCGCCCTGATCACGGGTGTGGGGGTGGCGATTGCTTTGATCATCCTGGAATGGACAGTTGTCCACTGACGTTCCGTATACTGGATCAGCGCCCACGCAAGCGGGCCGACATATAAGGAGGATCTGCCTGTGGCGATGACCGAGAACGCCCAGACGTCCATTTCAATATCCGCCTCGGCCGCATCCAAGGTCACCGAATTGCTCCAGCGCGAGCTGGCCGCATCTCCCGAGGAACACGAGGGCAAGGAGTACGCCCTGCGCGTCGGCGTTCAGCCCGGCGGTTGCGCGGGTCTGCGCTACGCCCTGTACTTCGACGACCGCCAGCTCGAGGGTGATGAGGTCGTGACCCTCGAGGCCGTGACCATTCGAATGGACAAGATGAGTGCCCCCTACCTGCGCGGCGCCACGGTGGATTACGTGGACGGGCTCCAGCAGTCCGGTTTCACGATCGAGAACCCCAACGCCAAGGGCTCTTGCGCCTGCGGCGACTCCGCCCAGTTCTAGCGCTTCCTCCCAGAGACATTTCGACGCCGCCTCCGCACCGGGGCGGCGTCTTCGCGTATGATGAGCCCGCTCATCGAGAGCGGAGGAGGGTCCGGCCCTGTGAATCCGCCGCAACCACAGAGGCAGATTAGCTCTGCAGGTGCGAATCCCGGAGGTGCGCCTCGCCCTCGTGCGAGCGCGTAGGAGGATGAGCGAATAAGGCGATCTCGCCTCTTCCGGGACCGGGAGAGGTTTCTTTATTGGCCGACAAAGGAGAGGTTTTAGCGCATGACGATCACCACCACGGTCATCGGCTCCTACCCCAAGCCTCCGGACGAGGGACAGCCCTTCGTCGTCAGACAGACGCTCCACAAGCTCGAGCGCGAGGAGGCGACCTCCGCGGATCTGAAGGAGGCGCAGGACCAGCTGGTCCGCTCGATGATCGCCGAGCAGGAGGACGCAGGCATCGACCTCATCTCCGACGGCCAGGCGCGCTGGGATGACATCCTGACTCCCTTCGCTCGCCACATCACCGGTTTCGAGATCGGTGGGTTGCTGCGCTGGTTCGACAACAACGTCTACTACCGGCGCCCGGTGTGCGTCGGCGACCTCGAGTGGGGTGGGCCCTCGTCCGTCGAGAGCTGGAGCTTCGCAAGTTCGGTCGCCTCCCGGCCCACCAAGGCCGTCGTGCCCGGTCCCGTCACCTTTGCCCGGCTCTCGGTCGACGAGCATTACGGGACGCACGAAGAGTTCGTCCTTGCGATCGCACGGGTACTGGCGCAAGAGGCCTTCGAGCTCGAGGCCGCCGGCGCCCGCTACCTGCAGATCGACGAGCCGGCGCTGCTAGGTGCACCCGAGGATCTGGCTCTTGCCAAGCAAGCGCTCGGGATCATCACGGACGAGCTCAAGGCCGACGAGACGGAGGTGACCCTCGCCACCTACTTTGGCGACGCGAAACGGCTCGGCGAGGAGCTCTTCGACCTCCCGGCCGATGTCTTTGGATTCGATCTCGTCGCGGGGCCCGAAAACCGGGCGCTCATCGACTCTCTGCCCGACGGCAAGAAGGTTCAGGCGGGACTCGTCGATGCTCGGAACACGAAGCTCGAGCACCCCGATGACCTCGCGCGGGATGTGACCACGCTGGTGGAGCGACTCGGTGCCGATCGGGTGCGGATCAGCCCCTCCTCGGGGCTGGAGTTCCTGCCGCGAGAGAAAGCCCGAGCGAAACTCGTCAGATTGGCGGAAGCGAAAGAGAAAGTGAGAGCTTCATGACCATTGCGGACCTGCAGGGGCCTGGATTGTGGACCACCTCGGTCGGCAGCTTTCCCAAGCCCGACTACATCAAGAAGGCGCGCAGCCAGTTCGCCGGGAAAGAGATAGACCGAGAGGCGCTCCTCGACCTCGAGCGACGGGCGACGAGGGAATGGATCGAGTTCCAGGAGTCAATCGACACCGATCTCGTCGTCGACGGCGAGATGTACCGAGGGGACATGGTCGCGTTCTTTGCCGAGGAGCTTCCCGGGCTCGAGATCGGAGGCCTGGTTCGTTCCTACGGAAACCGCTACTACCGTAAGCCGATCGCCACCGGAGCGGTGGGCCGAGACCACGCGGTCACTGTGGATTGGTGGGAGTATGCTCAATCGCTCACCAAGAAACCCGTGAAGGGCATGCTCACGGGGCCCTACACCATCTGTGACTGGTCGTTCAACGAGCACTACGAAACGCGCCGGGATCTCGTTTTGGATCTCGCGAAGGTGATCCGCGACGAGGCTCTCGATCT
>JBOGWW010000014.1:0-5626 GCA_050693655.1 Actinomycetota bacterium
GAGCGATCCAGTCCCGCAGCACGGTATCCGAGTCCTTCTCGAGAGTCGTCTCCTGGGGGAGGTAACCGACGGTCATCGTCGGGTGGGACCTGTCGATCCGTCCCGAGGAAGGCTCCTCGAGACCGGCGAGGATCTTCAGCAGCGTCGACTTGCCGGCGCCGTTGGGACCCACCACACCGATCCTCTGGCGCGGGGCGACGGTCGCCGACACGCCCTTCAGCACGGCGCGCGCGGCGAAGCTCTTGGAGACTGACTGGGCCGTGAGCACGGCCGGTGAGAACGAAGAACGAAAAGACACGACTGACACGACTACCCCTCGGGACGACGGTGAGAACGGCCGAAGGCCCGGAGTGAACCCGGGCGCGATGAAGGGGTCGTCGTTACATGTCGCCGAGTCTAACCACTAGTACGGCGTTGGGCCACAATGGTTCGAATGTCTGCCGATGCCGAAACACAACGGAACACGCCCACGGGACTCGTCGGCGCCGCGGCCCTGCTGCTTACGTTGGGCGGTGTGCTCCTGTGGCTGGTCATGCTGTCGGGCCCGGTGAGGCTCGGGACCGGCCTCCTGGAGGCGAGCGCGCATCTCGATGAGGCGCAAGAAAAGCTGACCGCGGGGCGGTTCCATCCCGCCGCCTACGAGACCTTCCTCGCCGGTGCGGGAGCGGCAAAGGCCGCGAGTGGTTACGAGTCCAGGGGTCCCCTGATGGATCTCGCCACCCTGGTGCCGGCGGTCGACGATGCGCTGGGCGAGCTCGACCATCTGGTCGCCGCCGCGTCCCACGCCACCGAGGCGGCCTCGGGCACGCTCGAGATCGGGCTGAGCGCCCTCGAGGGCCCCGACCGGGTCGTCGCCCCGGATCCCGACGGAAGCGGGTCCATCGTTCTTCTGGACCGCGTCGAGGAGCTGGGAGCGGTCGTCGGTCGCGTGCGCCGGAACGTCAACGCTGCGGGCGACGAGCTCGCCGCCATCGACCTGGCCGCGCTGCCGAAGCGCCTGCACAAGGACATCAGAGACGGGCTCCGCGAGGCGCGCGACTCCGACGCCGTGCTGGCCGACGCAGAGACGGGCTTCGAGCTGTTGCCCGCCATCTTGGGGGCAGACGGGCCTCGCACCTACATGTTGGGCTTCCAGAATTCGGCCGAGCTGCGGGGCTCCGGCGGCGCCATGTTGCAGTTCGAATTCTTGACGATCGACAACGGCAAACCAGAGCTCGCCCAGGACGCCACCGGCAGCATCTACAAACTGGACCGGGAGAGGGAGACGATAGATATCCCTCTTCCGGACGACGCCTGGTACGTGGCGGGTATCGAGGACGCTCAGCGTTTCGGAAACTCGAACTGGTCTCCCGACTGGCCCCTGTCGGCTCGCCTTGCGGTCGACTACGGCCGGGCGAGTGCCGAAAGGTGTGCCGGCAGGGGGGACGACAGATGTCCCGTGTTCCCCGATCTCGACGGCGTCCTGGCCATCGATCCGGTCGTCGTCCAGAATCTGATGCCCGGCATCGGGCCCTACCGGCAGGGCGCCTTCTTCGTAAAACGAAGCACCGTCGTCGACATCCTCCTGAACAAGGCCTACGCGCGTTTCCCGCGCCCGCACGAGCGACGCGCCTACCTCGGACGCTTCGTGTCGCGGCTCTTCGAGAAGATGTTCGATCCCCGCCACCCGACCGAACTCGTCCAGGCAATGGGCGAATCGCTCGCCAACAAGAACATGCAGATCAACATGTCCGACCCCGCAGAACAGGCGTTCATAGAACGCATGAAGTGGGACGGCTCGATCTCGAAGGCGCGGGAAAGAGACTACTTTCAGGTCGTCGAGCAGAACGTCGGCGGGAACAAGCTGAACTACTTCGCGGATCAGGCCGACGAGCTGAAGGTCACCATCGAGGGACGCGACGCGCTTCATTCCCATTCGATCAAAGTGAGCAACAACATCGTCCTGCCGCAAGTGCGCTGGTTCCTCGGAGACTCGAGAGCCGCTCACAGGCCGATGCTGAACGTCTACGTTCCGAACGACGCAGAATTCGTCTCGGCAGATGCAGGCTCCCCGTGTCCCATTCCGCTAGATCGCAGTTGCAACGGACGCATCGACGCACCGCCCACCCTCGCCACATGGACGGCCGGCATTCCCCCCGAACACACCGAGAAGGGCAAGAAGGTGTGGTCGGCCACACTGCAGATCCCGCCCCGGGAGACGGGTACCTTCGACGTGACGTACCGGAGCCCGGGAGTGGTCGTCAAGCGGGGGGGTCGCAACGTCTACCGGTTGCTGGTCCAGCACCAAGCGAAATTCCACCGCGAGCGACTTCTGGTACAACTCAACCTGCCCGCGGGTGCTTCTGAGGTCGAGGCACCGGGTTTCAAGAAAGATGGGCGGAAACTGGCGCTCGAGCGCCGGCTGAAATCGGACACCGTATTGGAGGTTTCTTGGCGAAGTTGAGAGCCGCAGTGCTGGCCGCGGGGCGCGGCGTGCGCATGGGTGGGGCAAAGCCGAAGACGATCATGACGCTCGACGATCACGAACCTCTGCTCTATTACATCCTCAAGGCCTTGAGGCGAGCGGAGATAGACGACCTCATGGTGGTCACGGGCTTCATGCCGGAAGCCGTCACCTCCTACGTGAACGAACAGTGGGGCGACGAAGGAGTTGCCTACGTGCGGAATCCTCGCTACGCGTCGTGGGGCAACTTCCACTCCGCTCGGATGGCAATGGATCAGTCGCCCGGCTTCGATCTCATGATCGTCAACTCCGACGTCGTCGTTAGTCCCGAGGTCTTGAAGCGGGTGCCACGGTCGCCGGGCGATCTCGTCCTTGCCGTCGAGGAACGTTACGGCCTGGACGCCGAGGACATGCGCGTCAGGCTCCAGGGCCGGCACGTTACCGACATCGGAAAGGACCTCGAGATGCAGTTCAGTGCCGGCGAGTTCTGCGGGGTGTCGCTCCTGCGCGAGAAGGCGCAGACCGAGTACCGGGATGTAGCGACCTCGGTCGAGTGGGAGCCCTCGTCGCACATCTACTACGAGGACGTATACAAACGCATGCTCCCGCGCCTCGATGCCCGGGCGGCCGAGGTGCGCCCGGGCGAGTACGCCGAGGTCGACTCGCCCGAGGACGTCAAGCGGGCGATAGAGGTCATCGAGCGCCACCGCGCCGCGTTCGAGGACGAGCAACAGCCCGCCTAGCGGTGGCGAAGCTCGAGTCTCCGCAACTATTCGTCTTCGAGGCCACCGAGGACGAACGGGACGCGGCCCGTGACCTCGCCGCCAACATGGGTGAGCTCGGCGTGGTGGCGCCCTTCGTCGTCGGGTCGGTTCACGGGATGAAACTCGCCGCACGGCTGGCCTCCGTGGATACGGCGGTCACGCCCCCGGTCGGGGCCTCCCAGCACTACGCGACCGAGCTCGGATCCCGCATCCGGCGGTCGGGAGCGGACGCCGTACTCGCGGTGGGGGGTGGCCGGGTACTGGACGTCGCCAAACTGGCGGCGGCGCGCGCCGGTCTGACCGTCATCGCGGTTCCCACACAGTTGAGCCACGACGGAATCTGTTCGCCGGTTGCCGTGGTTCCGGACGAGTCGGGAATGACCCAGAGCCTCGGAGCCATCGCCCCGCGCATGGTCTACCTCTCGATGCCGACGCTCGTGCAGGCTCCCGTGGCGTCGGTGCGGGCGGGCCTCGGCGACCTCCTGGCGAATCCCCTGGCCCTGCGCGACTGGGCCCTCGCCGCGAATCGAGGGCTCGCCACCATCGACCAGCCGGCCTGGGATCTCTCGGCCCGGTCCTTCGAGATGATCCAGGGTTATCTCGCGCAGGATGCCGTCGAGGTCGCGGGCGACCCGCGCTTCCTCCGTCATCTCGCGGATGCGCTCGTGCTTTCCGGTATGTCGATGATCCTCTCGGGCACCTCCCGGCCGGCATCGGGTGGCGAGCACGAGATCAGCCATGGCATCGACGCGATCTTCGGGGGCCGGGCGCTTCACGGAGCGCAGGTGGCCTTCGGCTGCATCGTCTCGGTCGCTCTCTACGGTGACGACCATGCTGCATTCCGGCGTCAACTGGCACGAGTCGGCCTCCCGGAACACCCGCGGCAGCTCGCGCTTTCGGCCGACGATGTCGTGAGGGTACTGCTCGAGGCGCCCGAGACCCGGCCCGGTAGGTTCACGATCATCGAGGAAGCGGACCTCGACGAGGCGAGGGCCTACGAACTGGTCGAGCGCGTTTGGGGCGGATAGACGCGGGTTCCTGGGCCCGTCCGAGCTCATCCGCCCGCGGAAGTTACCTCCCCCCTATCATCAGGTGTGAGCGATGAAAGCCGAAGTGGCTTCCGAAGAGCAGCCCGTCGAAGAGCGGCGACCAAGGCAGTACCAAAGCGCAACGCGGATTGCCCTGCGCGTGCTCATCGACGCGCTGGCGGTGCTGGTCGCACTCTTCAGCGCGTCGATCATCCGCTTCGAGATCATGGGAGAAACCCCGGCCCTCCGAGCCGGCTGGTCATACCCTCTGCTGACGTTCGTCTCGGTGCCGGTATGGCTGGCTCTGTTCTGGCTCTACGGCCTCTACGAACCGCGGCAGGTCCTGAGCCCGGTCAACGAGTTCAAGCAGGTCTTTCACGGTGTCGTCGCCGGGACCGTCGTGCTGTTGATCAGCGACTCGGTGCTGAGGCTGAACCTGGCGCGCGGGTGGGCGCTGCTGGCGATGTTCTGCGGACTCATCGTGCTCGGCGGCGAGCGGCTGGCCGTGCGCAAGGCTCTGCACTTCCTGCGTCGAAGGGGCGGCGACACGACCAGGACCTTGGTGCTCGGCGCCAACCACGAGGGCCGCACGGTCGCGAACACGCTCGAGCGCGAGGGGTGGCTGGGCTACGAGATCGTGGGATTCCTCGACGACGACTTTCCCCCGTCCGAGAAGCTCGTCGACGGGCACGAGGTTCTGGCGCCGGTCGCCGACGTCAAGCAGGTCGTCGAGCGGCGAGAGGTCAACCTCGTGCTGATCGCAGCCACCGCCTTCGAGACGACGCGGCTCAACAAACTCTTCTGGGAGTTGCAGGACTGCGACGTGGATCTGCAGATCACCTCGGGCACCATAGACCTTCTGGCGTCGCGCATGACGGTGCAGTCCGTGGCCGGGGTGCCGCTGCTGTACGTGCGCAGAACGGGCATCAGTGCCTTGCAGCAGACGGTCAAGCGGACGATGGACATCTTCGGATCGCTGGCCTTGATTGTGCTGCTGTCGCCGTTGCTCATGAGCGTCGCGCTGTGGATCCGACGCGACTCCGAGGGCCCCGCCATCTTCAAGCAACAGCGAGCCGGACGCGATGGCAAACCGTTCGTCTGCTGGAAGTTCCGCACGATGGTGGTGGGGGCCGAGCAGAAGGTGGCCGAGTTGGAACATCTCTCGGAGGGACCGGGGATGCTGTTCAAGCTGAAGAGGGACCCCCGCGTCACGACCGCGGGAAGATGGCTGCGGCGCTACTCCCTCGATGAGCTGGCTCAGCTCATCAACGTCCTGCGGGGCGAGATGAGCCTGGTCGGGCCCCGGCCCGCGCTGCCGTCGGAGGTCGAGCAGTACGACGACTGGGTGCGCAACCGTCTGCGCGTAAAGCCGGGCATGACCGGCCTCTGGC
>JBOGWW010000015.1:0-5594 GCA_050693655.1 Actinomycetota bacterium
CATCTTCCACCTGAAAGGGGGCGCCCATGGACGCTAACGCCCTGGTGGCCAGCGTTCGCCACAGCGGTGAGGTAGCGATTGTGGACCTCGCGGGTCAGCTGGACGGTACGGCCGAGAAGACGCTTAACGCCGCCTGGGAAGCGGTGGGAGTCGCGCCCGTCGTGGCCCTCAACTTCTCGAGGGCCACCTACATCAACTCCACCGGCATCGCGCTGATCGTCGGACTTCTCGGCAGGGCGCGCGTCGAGGAAAAGAAGATCCGGGCTTTCGGACTGATGGATCACTACAAGGAAATCTTCAGCATCACCCGCCTCTCCGACTTCATCGAAGTGCACAACGACGAGGCGGGAGCAGTTGGTGGTCTGGCGGCGAACGCGTAGACATGACCCTCGGCAAGCTGGTACCAGGAGGAGGAGCATATGACGAACGAACTGCTCGGCGTTCGTGACGCAGGACCAGGCGCCGCGATCATCGACATCAAAGGTGAGGTGACGGCTCGCAGCGAGGACGCCCTGATGGCGGCGTTCGCCGAGGCCAACGAGAGCCGGCCGCAAGCCATTCTGTTGAACTTCACCGACCTCGAGTACATGAACTCTTCGGGCATCGGCCTGCTCGTGACGCTGCTCGTGCGGACGAACCGGCAACGCCAGCAACTGTTCGCGTTCGGGCTGACCGATCACTACCGGCAGATCTTCGAGCTCACTCGTTTGGACGAGGCAGTGGGAATCCACGACACCGAGGGTGACGCACTGGCCGCGGCCGGCGCGTCCTAGGAGGAGGCGGGTTGCAATGACGACCGACGATGCGTCCCGGACCACTCCCGAGATGGATGTCGTTCCTTCACCGGAAGCAGCCGCCGAGGTGGTCGAGGAGATCAAGACGGCGCGCGACGCGGCGAACTGGGCTCGGCTCACGGGCTCGTTGACGGTTGGCGAAGTTCCGCCCGGCGCACGCAACATCAACGTCACAGGCCGGCGCCAGACGGGCCCGATGCAGGGCTTCGGAAAGATGTGGCAGAAGACCTACCGGGTTTCGCTCGGCACGGAGGTCACTCCGCACGAGGTCGTCGCCGAGTGGAAGGCCAAGTTTCCGAGCTTCTGGCCGGAGGGCAACCGTTTCTACGGCCCTCTGACCGGGATCGCGCCGGGGGATGTAGCGCTGCTCAATCTCACGATGCCGGGCCGCCTCAAGTTGTCTACCGGGGTGCTGGTGCTCTACGCGGACGAGGAGTCGTTCACCTTCATGACTCCCGAGGGACACATGTTCGCAGCTTTCATCACCTTCTCCGCGTTCGAAGACTCCCACGGCACGACCTCGGCGCAGGCGCAAGTGCTGCTGCGCGCTAACGACCCCCTGTTCGAGATGGGTCTGAGCCTCGGAGGGCACCGCAAAGAGGACAAGTTCTGGGTGCACACGCTCGAAGCGCTCGCCGCTCATTTCGGTGTGACTCCGGAGGTCGAGACGCAGATCGTCTGCGTCGATAAGAAGCGCCAGTGGCGGAACGCCAGAAACATCCGCTACAACTCGGCGATTCGCTCGGGCGTGTACATGATGGCTACGCCCTTCAGGGCCGTTAAGCGCTCCGGTGGGGACCGTCCATAGACCGTAGCGAGCGGCCAATCGGTGACACACTGGCGGTATGAGTGAGCAGCGCAGCTATGACGCCGTCGTCGTCGGCGCCGGGCCCAACGGGCTGGCGGCCGCGATCGAGCTGGCCCGGGCCGGAAAGTCGGTCGTCGTCTACGAAGCGGCTACCACCGCCGGCGGGGGCTGTCGTTCCGCCGAGCTGACGTTGCCGGGTTTCGTCCACGACGTGTGCTCCGCGATTCATCCCCTCGCAATGGCCTCGCCGTTCTTCAAGTCGATCCCCCTGGCGGACCTCGGGGTGCGATTTCGACAGCCAAGCACGCCCCTGGCTCACCCACTGGACGATGGCGACGCCGCCGCGCTCGAACGCTCGGTGAGCGAGACCGCCGAGGGCCTCGGAGCCGACGCCAAGGCCTACCGCCGCCTCATCGGCCCGCTCGTGAGCGACGTCGACGCGCTGATTCAGGACATCCTGGGGCCGCTTCGGATTCCCCATCATCCCCTTGCGCTGGCTCGCTTCGGGCTTCCCGCGCTCCGCTCCGCCCACGGCCTGGCCGGCGCGCGTTTCGAGGGTCGCCGGGCACAGGCCCTGCTTGCGGGGATAGCGGCTCATTCCACCCTGTCGCTGCGCCGTCCACCGACCGCGGCCTACGGTTTGATGCTCGGCGTGGTCGGGCACGGGTACGGCTGGCCGACGATCGAGGGCGGGGCACAGAACCTGACCGACGCGCTCCTCGCACACCTGCGGAGCCTCGGGGGAGAACTCGTGACCGAGCGAAGGATAGAGGGGCTTGCAGAACTGCCGCGCGCTCGCGCCGTCTTGTTCGATCTCACCCCCAGGCAGGTCATCGCCATAGCGGGAGACGAGCTTCCGCCGCGCTACCGGAGCCGGCTCGAGAGTTACGAACACGGACCCGGGATCTTCAAGATCGACTTCGCCCTCAGCGAGCCGATTCCCTGGAAGGCCGACGTCTGCCGGCGCGCGGGAACCCTCCACCTCGGCGGAACCCTCGAGGAGATAACCGCGTCCGAAGAGGTGGTCGTGCGCGGGCGCCATCCGGACCGGCCTTACGCGCTGCTGGCGCAGCAGTCGATCTTCGACGAAACGCGGGCTCCCGCAGGCAGGCACACGGCCTGGGCCTACTGCCACGTCCCCAGTGGCTCGACGGTGGACATGACCGAGCGGATCGTCGCCCAGATCGAACGTTTCGCCCCGGGGTTCCGGGACACCGTGATGGCCCAGTCCACCATCTTGGCCGCCGACTACGAGGCTTACAATGCCAACTACATCGGCGGTGACATCACGGGGGGCCTCCAGCACCTCGGACAGCTCTTCACGCGTCCGACCATCCGCCTGGATCCCTACTCGACGCCCAACAAGAGGCTCTACTTCTGCTCCTCGTCGACACCCCCGGGCGGAGGAGTGCACGGGATGTGCGGCCACTTCGCGGCGCGCTCGGCCCTGCGCCGGGCCTTCTGAACCGGCGTTAGACGAGCTCGTCGGGGAGCAGCGAGAACATGGTCAGGTCCACTCGTTCCCCCTTGATGACCCGCAGGCTCCGCAGGACGCCCTCGCGCCGGAACCCGCACTTCTCGGCGACGCGCTCCGAGGCCTCGTTGTCGAGATGAGTGAGCAGCTCCAGGCGCTTTACCTCGAGATCTTCGAAAGCCCAGCGAGCCATCAGCCGCACCGCCCTCGTCGCGATGCCTCGCCTCCGGGCGTGCGCCGCCACCCAGTAGCCCACCTCCGCCGTGGCGTGGGCGGCAGTGAGCTTGAGCCCGACTCCGCCCAGCACCTCGTCGGCGGTCGCGTCCACGATGGCCGAGTCGGTGCCGACCCCCATGGCCTCCTGTCGGGCGTTGGTCTTGAAGAAGAGCTTCGCCTCCTTGCGGGTGTAGGGCTCGGGTATCCCGGTCCAGCGTGCGACGGCCGGGTCTCCGAGCAAGTTCACGAGATGGACAAGGTCGGAGTTGCGCCACGAACGGATGGCGATGACGCCGTCCTTCAACGTCGCGGGGGGCGAGAGAGGCGCCATCGCCTAACTGTATTGCGCGCCCCAGCCAGCCCCGGATACCACCGGACGCTGCGACAATAGAGCGATGCCAAAAGCCCCTAAGGACCAAGCCGCCAAAAAGGTGGACGAGTTGCGGGAGGCGATCAACTACCACTCGTACCGTTATCACGCGCTGGACGATCCCGAGATCGCCGATGCCGAGTACGACGCGCTGGTCGGAAAGCTCATGGAGCTCGAGGCAGCCCATCCCGAGCTCGTGACGCCGGACTCGCCGACCCAGCGCGTGGGGGCTCCGCCCTCGGACCAGTTCGCCCCGGTCACACATCGCACGCCGATGACGAGCTTGGACAACTGCTTCGCTCTCGAGGAGTTGAAGGCGTGGGGACAACGGGCCGAGAGGCTCATCTCCGGAATCGACGCCTACACGACCGAGGTGAAGATGGACGGCGTGGCCGTGAACCTCGTCTACGAAGACGGAGTATTCGTCAAGGGAGCGACGCGCGGAGACGGGCGCACGGGTGAGGACATCACCGGCAACCTCAGGACGATCAACTCGGTGCCGCTGCGATTGCGGGGCGACGATGTGCCCAAGGTCCTCGAGGTGCGCGGCGAGGTCTACATGAGGACCGATGACTTCGAGATGCTCAACGAGCGCTTGGGCGAAGCGGGCCTCAAGACCTTCGCCAACCCGCGCAACGCCGCGGCGGGGTCTCTCAGGCAGAAGGATCCCGGCGCCACGGCCGACCGCAAGCTGTCGCTCGTGTGTCACGGCGTCGGCTACGTTCGGGGCGTTCGGTTCAAGGCCCACTCCGAGGCACTGAAGTTCATCCGAGAACTCGGCCTTCGGATCAACGACAAGAACAAGCTTCTAAGAGATCTCGATGAGGTGTACGAACGCTGTGCCTACTGGCAGGAGCACAGGCACGACGTGCCTTACGAGATCGACGGTGTCGTGATCAAGGTCGACTCGATCGCGCAACAGGAGGAACTCGGCTTCACCTCGAAGGCTCCCCGGTGGGCCATCGCCTACAAGTTCCCGCCGGAAGAGCGCACTACAGTGCTGAACGACATCTTCGCGTCGGTCGGCCGTACGGGTGTGGTGACGCCCTTCGCGAGTCTCGAGACCGTGTTCGTCGGTGGTGTCAACATCACCACCGCAACGTTGCACAACGAGGATGAGGTGGCGCGCAAAGACGTGCGACCAAAGGACACCGTCATCGTGCGACGCGCCGGGGACGTAATTCCGGAAGTAGTCGGGCCGGTGCTCTCGAAGAGGCCAAAGGGAACGCGCCGCTGGAAGATGCCGAAGCGCTGCCCGTCCTGCGGGTCGGACTTGGTACGCAACGAGGGCGAAGCCGCCACGCGCTGCCTCAACATCTACGAGTGTTCGGCCCAGCAGCGAGAGCGAATCTTCCACTTTGCAAGCCGCGGGGGTATGGACATAGAGGGCCTCGGCTACCAGACGATCATCATGATGCTCGACAAGGGCTGGCTCCGAGATGTAAGCGACATCTACTTCCTCGAACCAGGGCTCTTCGAGGGACTCGAGGGGTGGGGCCCCAAATCGATAGAGAACCTGATGAGATCGATCGACGAGTCTCGCACGCGCCCTCTGACCGCTTTCCTCACCGCCCTGGGCATCCCGCACGTGGGTTACTCGGCGGCCGAAGTGCTCGCCGAAGAGGTGCGCTCTCTCGACAAGTTGGAAACGATGAGCGAACAGGACCTGGAGGCCGTCGAGGGAATCGGACCCGTCATCGCGCAGTCGATCGCATCGTTCTTCGCCGAGGAGCGCAACCGGGCGGTACTGAAGCGCCTGCGGGAGGGCGGCGTGAAACCCACCCCGCCGGCTCCCAAGAAGACCGGTTCGCTCACGGGCGTGACGTTCGTGCTGACGGGATCACTCGAGGGCTTTTCGCGCAGCGAAGCTCAAGACGAGATCGAGGAACGGGGCGGCAAGGTCACTTCGAGCGTGTCGAAGAAGACCGACTA
>JBOGWW010000016.1:0-4767 GCA_050693655.1 Actinomycetota bacterium
CCCGACATCCTGCACGAGTACCTGCAGACCGGGGGCCTGCCGGCGTTCAAGGTCCGCCTCGTGCTCGCCGCGCTCCTGTCGCCGGCCTACGGCATCTACTCCGGCTACGAGCTGTGCGAGAACACTCCGGTCAATCCGGGAAGCGAGGAGTACCTGAATTCCGAGAAGTACCAAATCGTCGAACGAAACTTCGAAGCCGAGGGCAACCTCAGCCGATACATCACGCGCATCAATCGGATGCGCAAGGCCTATCCCGTCCTCCAGCACCTCACGAACCTGACCTTCCATCACGTCGACAAGCCGAACCTCATGGCCTTCTCGAAGTCCCTGGCGGACGAGACGCCGATCCTCGCGGTCGTGAACCTCAACCCCTACCACTGGGAGGAGGGCATGCTCAGCCTCCGGCTCGATGCACTGGGCGCGGACGCATGGGAAACCTTCAAGGTCCACGACCTGATCGGCGACGAGACCTACGAGTGGCAAGGAAACCAGGCCTACGTGCGCCTCGACCCCTTCCACGAACCGGCGCACATCTTCCGCGTGCTGAGGTAGTGGGGTGAAAAAGCTCAAACCGGATCCCGACTGGTACAAGACCGCGGTCTTCTACGAGGTCTACGTGCGGAGCTTCTTCGACAGCAATGCGGACGGCTACGGCGACTTCCGCGGGTTGATCGAGAAGCTGGATTACATCGAGTGGCTCGGGATCGACGTCATCTGGTTGCTCCCCTTCTACCAGTCACCCTTGCGCGACGGGGGATACGACATCAGCGACTTCTACTCGATCCTTCCCGAGTACGGGAACCTCAACGACTTCATGGAGTTCGTCGAGGAGGCCCACCAGAGAGGGCTGCGCGTGGTCGTCGACTTCGTGGTCAACCACACCTCCGACGAGCACCCCTGGTTCCAGGAGGCTCGGCAGCCGGGCTCGCCGAAACGAGAGTGGTACGTGTGGAGCGACGATCCCGACAGGTACCCGGAAGCGCGCGTGATCTTCATCGATACCGAGAAGTCGAACTGGACTTGGGACGACGACGCCGGGGCCTACTACTGGCACCGCTTCTTCAGCCACCAGCCGGATCTCAACTTCGACAACGCGGAGGTTCAGGAGCAACTCCTCGCAGCCCTCAAGTTCTGGTTGGATCTGGGTCTGGACGGCTTCCGGCTGGACGCGGTCCCCTACCTCTTCGAGCGAAAGGGCACGAACGGCGAGAACCTTCCGGAGACCCACGAGTTCCTCAAACGCGTGCGCAAGGAAGTCGACTCGAACTTCGAAGACATCGTGCTGCTCGCGGAGGCCAACCAGTGGCCCTCGGACGTGGTGCAGTACTTCGGGAACAACGGCGATGAGTGTCACATGGCCTTTCATTTCCCACTCATGCCTCGCATGTTCATGGCCGCTCGTAGACAGGTCCGCTACCCGATCGTGGAGATCCTCGACCAGACCCCCGAGATCCCGGACAACTGTCAGTGGGGCATCTTTCTACGCAACCACGACGAGTTGACGCTCGAAATGGTGACGGACGAAGAGCGCGACTACATGTACAACGAGTACGCCAAGGACTCGCGCATGAAACTCAATCTGGGCATTCGAAGGCGCCTTGCTCCCCTGCTCGAGAACTCGCGCGACCAGTCCGAACTCTTCCACGCGATGTTGTTGTCCTTGCCGGGCTCGCCCATCGTTTACTACGGCGACGAGATCGGCATGGGCGACAACGTGTACCTCGGTGACAGGGACGGTGTCAGGACGCCGATGCAGTGGAGCGGCGACCGCAACGCCGGCTTCTCGAGTGCCGACTTCGCTCAGCTCTATCTGCCGGTGCTTATGGATCCGATCTACGGGTACGCGGCCTGCAACGTGGAGGCCGAGCTGCGCAGCCCGCATTCGTTCCTGCACTGGATCCGCCAGCTACTGGCCATCCGGAAGCAACATTCGGTGTTCGGACTGGGGTCGTTCGAGGTGCTCCACCCGGATAATGCCGCGATACTGGCCTATATACGGAAACACGGAGAAGACGTGGTGTTGTGCGTGAACAATCTCTCGGGTAGGGCGCAGGCGGTCGAGCTGAACCTTTCGGCGTACGAGGGGATGTACCCGATCGAGCTGATGGGACGCGAGCGCTTTCCCCGGATCGGAGAGCTTCCCTACCTGCTGACCATCCCGGCGCACGGCTTCTACTGGTTTCAATTGACGAACGAGGATTCTCAGTGAACACGGCAGACATCGACGTTCGGACGCTCATGGACTTCCTGCCACAGCAGCGCTGGTTCGGCGCCAAGGACCGCAGGCTGCAGAGCATCGAGGTCCGCGACCACGCAATGCTCGACGAAAACAACGAGAGCGGCGAATCGCTCGTCTTGGCGCTGCTGGACGTGCACTTCACCGACGGGGTCGACAAGACCTACCAAATGCCTCTGCTCGTTGACTCCGCGGGTCGCGCACGCGACGCGCTTGAGGACGTCGGCCGGCTCGGCGTGTTCGGACGGGCGCTTGCGCGCGGTGAAACCCTCAGGGGCGAGCGGGGCGCCTTCCGGTTCGGCGGGCCCGGCCTCGACCCCCTGGCACCACCGGGTCACGCGTCGGTGAGAGCCATGGGGGCGGAGCAGTCCAACAGCTCGATCGTGTTGGACGACGCGGTCATTCTCAAACTGATCCGCCGGGTCGAGGAGGGCGACAATCCGGAGCTGGAACTGAATCGGTTCTTGACGAACGAAGGCTTCGAGTTCATTCCCGCTCAAGTCGGTGAGATCTTCTACGAGGAGGGCGACCCCGAGACCGACGGCATCAATATCGACCTAGGCATCGCGCAACAGTTCGTCGGCGATGCGATCGAGGGCTGGAGCGAAGCGCTCAAACACATCGCCGCCCTGTACGACGGCATCTCCGGCATCGAGGACGACGCCACCAAACGCCAGCAGGTTGAAGCCATGGTTCCGACCCTGCTCGAAGAACTCGCCTCGCTGGGTGAGGTGACCGCCGGGATGCACATCGCCTTTGGGCGGGGGCACGAGCACGATCCCGGGATCGCGAGCGAATCGGCGACCTCGCAGGATCTGTCGGACTGGGCTCTGCACGCGCGTCACGCTCTCGGGTCGTTGCCCGACGGGATCCCCGAGCTCGACGATGAGCTCGTGGCCTCCATCGAGGAGCGTTTGAATGCGGTGGAAGAGCTGGACGATCCCGGCACCAAGACGAGGATCCACGGCGACTACCACCTCGGACAGACGCTGCTGGGGCCCCGCGGGTGGCTCATCTTGGACTTCGAGGGCGAGCCCCTCCGTTCGCTCGAAGAGCGGCGTGCGCTCCAGTCGCCGCTGCGCGACGTGGCGGGAATGCTCAGGTCCTTCTCCTACGCCACCTACTCCGTACTGTTCGAACGCGTCGAGCCCTCCTCCGAGCGCTGGAACCAGCTGGGGCCGTGGGCGGCGACGTTCGAGGAACTGGCGCGCGACTATTTCCTCCAGGCCTACCTGCGCACCAGCCACGAGGCGGACCTGCTGCCCAAGGACCGCGACGACCTCCAGGTGCTGCTCGATTTCTTCGAGCTCGACAAGGCGCTCTACGAGGTCGGGTACGAGATCGGACACCGCCCCGAATGGGTCCGCATCCCCCTGCGGGGCATCGTCGACGTAGTCAACAGGAGTGATACCGGATGACGACCGAACCTCAGGCACCCGCCGGGCTCGGAGACATCGATCTCTATCTGCTCGGAGAGGGGAAACACCGGCGCCTCTTCGAGAAGCTCGGCGCGCACCGGATGACGCACAACGGATCCGACGGAGTGAGCTTCGCGGTCTGGGCGCCAAGCGCCAAAAATGTGCGCGTCGTCGGAGACTTCAACGCGTGGGATGGACGCGCCAACCCGATGCGCATGCTGGGGAACTCGGGGGTTTGGGAGACCTTCATCCCGGGAGTTGCGGACGGACAGAACTACAAGTTCGAGATAATCACCGCCGGCGGTCACCTCACGCTCAAGACGGATCCCTATGCCTTCGCCTCCGAGGTACCGCCCGACACGGCCTCGAAGGTCTACACCCCGGGTTACGAGTTCGGCGACGGCGGATGGATGACGCAGCGAGCGGCAACCGACCCGTACTCGAGCCCCATGTCGGTCTACGAGGTGCACCTAGGATCGTGGCGTCACGAGAACGGAGCCTCACTCGGCTACCGAGAGGCCGGACGGCAGCTCGCCCGCTACTGCAAGGACATGGGCTTCACGCACGTCGAGTTCCTTCCGCTGGCCGAGCACCCCTTCGGCGGCTCCTGGGGCTACCAAGTGAGCCACTACTTCGCCCCCACCGCACGCTTCGGAAGTCCCGACGACTTCAAGAACATGATCGACACGCTCCACCAAGCGGGCATCGGCGTCCTCGTCGATTGGGTACCCGCTCACTTCCCGCGCGATGAGTTCGCGCTGGCGCGCTTCGACGGCACGGCTCTTTACGAGCACCTCGACCCCAAACAAGGCTCCCACCCGGATTGGGGCACGCTGATCTTCAACTACGGCCGCACCGAGGTGCGCAACTTTCTCATTTCGAACGCGCTGTACTGGATCGAGGAGTTCCACGTCGACGGCCTGCGCGTGGATGCGGTCGCCTCGATGCTGTACCTGGATTACTCCCGGAAGGAGGGCGAATGGGTCCCGAACCAGTTCGGGGGCCGCGAGAACCTCGATGCGATCGACTTTCTCAAGGAGCTGAACACCGTCGTCCACGGCGAGCATCCCGGAGTGCTCATGATCGCCGAGGAGTCCACCGCCTGGCCCGGAG
>JBOGWW010000017.1:0-4484 GCA_050693655.1 Actinomycetota bacterium
GAACAGATGAGCAAGAACAAGAAGCGCAAGCAACGCAAAGCCAAGCCGAAAGGGCCGAACCAGAGGGCCCGCCGCCAGATCGAGCAGAGAGTCGAGAGCGCGCTCGACCAGCTCTTCGGGCAGGCCGGGGACGAGCGGGTCCCAGCGGAGGATCCAGCCCGGGCGTTCCTGTCGGCCTTTTCTACCGAGCCGGTGTTCGACGAGCTCGTCGGTACCCTCGTCCAGTCGACCTCGGCCGAACGAGCGTCGGCCATCGGTGAGGCGGCCGTAAAGCTTGAGCCTCGGAGCATCGGTGCGCTCACCTTCGCGGCCCAGGCGGCGGAGTTCGCGAACGAGGATCGGAGATGCGCCGAGTTGTACACGCGCGCGCTCGAGCTCGATGTGGGCCACGAGCCCGAGTTGCGCTGGTGTCGCGCCGCAGCCTTGATCTCCTGCAACGACGGCCGCGCGACCGGCGAGCTGGCCGAGCTGTGCGCCCAGGACCCTCACGACGACCTCTTCGAATCGCTCTACTGCGACGCTATCGAAGTGGCCGCGGAGCGTCTGGCGCTCGGTCAAGAGGGGCCATGTCCCTGTGGGTCGGACCTCATCTATGGGTCGTGCTGTTTCGAACGCGATCGGGCCGCGCTCGCCGATTTTCAAGACGCTTCGCAGCTCGAGGAACTGTGGGGGGCACTGGACGACTACGCCCAACGGGAGCGGTACGCGGACTCGGTGAACGAGATGCGAGCACGCTTCTTCGAAGGCGAACAGGTTGAGCCCACCGAAGCGATGAACGAGCTGCTGCGTGCCTGGCTCGTGACGATCACGGGCAGCGAGCTCGACGACGACATTGACGAGGCGACGATCTTCTGGGATCTCCTGCGCGATGAGGAGGTCGACCCCTCGCTGCGCGCAACGGCCGCCTCCGTCGGCACCGGTGAGCGTTGGGGACTATGGCAGCTCGGCCCGAGGCGCGGCCCCGGAGTGTGGTTCAGGGATCTCGTCACGGCTTCCGCTCACTTCGTGGCGCTGCCGGCCGAAGGCGACGAGCGGCACGCTCCGTGGTCGGTGTTTCTCGGCCCGCTCACCCCCTACCAGGGCAAGTGGACGGGCCGGGCGATGATTTCGCTGACTCCCCAGGAGGGCGACGCCCTGGCCGATGCCGTGCTCGAGTTAGCCGACACCATCGTCGAAAAGGAAGGCATTCGCCGAGAGAAGTCGGCGATCCCGTTCACCGACCTGGTTCAAGAGGGCCCGCCTGGAGTGCTCGTGACTCGGCGGCTGCCGGTGACTCCGCAGACTGGTTTTTTCCTGAGCAACGTCATTTGCGGTGTTCTGCCCCTGCTGCTCGAGGAGCTGGGTCGGATGCGAGCGCAACCCATCGGGCTCGCCAACACCGATGGAGATCCACTCGAGTTCTTCAACGTTCGCATCGAGGTCGGCGACCTGGATGAGCTGCGCGTGGCACTCGACGATCATCCCGACTTCAGGGTGGAGGAGCACGAGTTCATGTGGTTGGGGCGCGCGATGACGGGCAGCGAGGCCGCGACCTCTCGCGCCGAGCTGGAGGCGTATGCCGAGCGCGAGGGAGTCGAGCTCATGGACCAACCCGATGAATCACCCCGCTATACGCGCGCCTTCATCAAGGTCGTGGACGACGCGCTCGTCACCGAGGTCAACTCGGCGGCTCGTCTCGATTCGTTGATCGAGTTGCTCCAGGAGATGGGGGCCCGGCCCAGGTTGACGTCGAAGGTCGGGATCGATCCCGCGCTCGACTTTCCGCCGCCCGGCAGCGTGGCGCCGTCGGACGATCGAGGTATGTCCGCAGAGGCGATCGCCGCCTGGCAGGAAGCCTGGCTCGACGAGGAGGTCCCGCGCTCGGGGGGCTCACGCCGCGCAAGGCGGCCGGGGACGACTACGGGCGCTTGGACCTCGAGTCGCTCCTGCGGACCTTCGAACACCGAGCGGCTCTGCAGCGCGCCGAGGGGCGTGCCGCCGTCGACGTCGAGTGGCTGAGGAATCAACTCGACATGGATCGCCTCGGCGTCTTCTAGGCGACTCCACCTCTGGTGACGATGCCGTGACGGAGGATTGACGCGCGTCCTTCACTCTTGTTTCTCGGGCCACCTGATGTCGCAGTCGAGTGTCCGCGCGCAAGCAAGAGGGAGGGATGTCGTGAGTCTCACTGAAGCCGAGCATGTCTTTGCCGGTCCGCACGAAACCGGGGTGAACGACCTGTTCGAGGCGGTCTTCACGGCTCGGCCCCGGTTGTTGAACTACGCGTCCTTCGTTCCCACGAGCGTCTCGGTGACGAACATTCCGCCGATCTCGTTCCCGATTGTCGGCAACATCAACTACGCGGTCCTGTTCGCGATCCCGAAAGCGGATTTCCATCCCGACTCCTCCGGTGGGATGCCTTCGCCGCTCACCCTGGGCCCGGGTGAGTTCAGCATTCGCACCACGGTCACGCTCATCCTCTTCTGTCAGGGCGAGCGCAGGGACCGCGACGATCCCCCCATCACGACTCACATGCCCAAGCCGTCTACCGCGCCGATCATCGCCAAGCTCGACGTGTGGGGGGTCGGTGCCCCGGTCGTGACGACCTTCGGTCCAGGCTCGGGCGAGATCACCTTCCGGCTCCGGGCAGTCGAGCTCGTGGACGTTGCTCCGGACGAGCTGGAGTCTCTGCTCGAATGTCTGATCCGCATGCTGCTCGACGCGGTCCTGCAACAAGTGCGGCTGCCCTTCAACTCATTGAACGCCGGTTTCTTCCTGCTGAACCTCCTGCGAGGTCCGGAAGTGGAAGACGACCAGGCCAAGCTCTACGGCGACATCGTCTGAAAGGGGAGTGCGATGAGCGATATCACTGCGGCGGTTGACGAGGTTGCGGCGAGCACCTTGATGGCCAACGCGCAGACTCTGTTGGGAACCCAGTCGGTCTCGGACTCGGGCTCGCTCGGTCCCTTCGATGCGTCCTGGGGGGCGACCGCGTCCTTCTCCGGAGGCACGGTCGACCTGGTTCCGCCCGATGTCGTCCGCATCACGGACTGCGACCTCAACTACTCGCTGAACCTCACCGTGTCGTTCGATCTGTCGAGCATCATTCCCGACTTCTGCTTACCTCGGATCTGCATCCCGACGCCCTTCGGCAGTATCTGTACACCTCGCATCTGCATCGACTGGCCTTCGGTATCGATCCCCATCAGTTTCTCGGACGTCGTGAAGTTCACGGCCGACTTCAAGTTCAACGTCTTTCTCAACTCGTCGAGCCAGTGGCAGGTCGACGCCGTGATCGTCGGTGTTCCGTTCCTGCAACTGACCCCGGCGGCTACTGCGATTCTTGCGGCTATCGGGATCACGGCTGCGGCGATACTTGCGCCCATACCTTTCATCGGACCTCTGCTTGCGGGGGCGGTATTGCTGATCACCGCCACCATCGGAGTCGCCGCGCTGACCGGATTGCTTGGCGCTCTGCTAACGCCGTTCGTGTCGGGTCTCTCCTTCACCGTCTACAAGCAGCCGCAGCTCTTCCCCGTGCTGCCGGCGGCGGGACCGTTTGATCCGGCGGTGAACATCAACCTCGACAGCGTGGCAATTGCGGTGGACGGCAGCGGAGGAGAGGACGAACTCGTCCTCTCGGTGGACATTTCGGCCTGACTCGATCAAGGAGCGCAAATGGACATGTTGGATAGCAGAACCCTGAGCTACGTCGACTGCTTCGCACGGCGGTTCGCTCGGTCGGGCACGGTGAGATACCAGATCACCAGTGCCTCGGTCAGATGTGCTTTGCACGACGAGGATGCGTTTTCGATCGAGGTTCGAGAGGACCGCACTCCCCGCAAGGAGGGGACCCAGCACGACGTCACGGTCGGCGTGAAGGGGGCTCGCTTCACGGTCGAGCCGGCGAAACTCTCCATCGAGGCGGGCGACATCGTCATGTGGCACGCCAGGAACTCGTCGGTGCCGGGATTCATCGTGCAGGGTCAGGCCGGCGACGAGCGGTTCTCGAGTGCGTCGCTCGAGTCGGAATCCCTGTACACGCACGCTTTCGGCGTGCCGGGAACCTACGAGTGGAGCGACTCGGGCCGCAGCGATATCGGGGGCCGGGTCGTGGTCAAGGACCTCGACACCAAGTCCAAAGAGGATTGCGAGAAGTGGATGGAGTCACTCAGCCAGGGCGCGCTGGTGACGATCAAAGGCAAGGCCGACCCCCAACAGGTCGAGATCGTGACCGGTCAGACCGTGTTCTTCGCCGTGGTCGATGCCCCCGGAATCACGATCACTGATCAGAGGCTGAAGGCCGGCTGACCTGGGGTTTTACACCGGACTCCTATCGGAGTAGATTCGGACAATGCAAAATGTTCGAACTGATGCCAATCTGGTTCCGTTCGATGAGGGCCGGGCAACCCATCTCTGGTGGGAGCTCCTGAGCGGCGCCGACGGGATCGGCCTCATTTCCTTGAGTGGTGCCCCCGAGACGCCGGACCCGACCATTCTTCAAG
>JBOGWW010000018.1:0-2106 GCA_050693655.1 Actinomycetota bacterium
AGTCTACGGCGCTCACTCCCCAACCCCACAGCGACACGAGCGCGCCGATGAAGCCGGCGAACGGGATGATCGTGATGATGAGGATCATGCGCCGCTGAAAACGAGCGTCCCTGTCGTCGAGTGTGACCGTTCCCTGAACGCCCGAAAGGGCGGTCCGCGGGCCCTCGTTCCGCTCGAGTACCTGAGCCATAATCCCTCCGTGAGTCGGTTCCGCGACCCCGGAGGATCGCCGCCATTGGTTACGTATGCGTAACTTACTTCATCGTAACCACTATGGGGACGCTCAAACCAACCTCACTACGGAGCAACATCCGGACCTGAGCGACCCTGGCATACGACCCGCCGCCCACTTCGTCTTCTTCGACGTCGGTTTTTGCTTCCCGCCCCTAGATCCACATCGCGGACCGACCTGGTTGACTTGAAATGGGGGCGGCTCCCATAATCACGCGCGGGCTATCTCGGGCCGGCCGTAGGGAGGTGCATGCCTGGTAGACGCTGGATCCTGACTTCGGTTGTCCTTGGGTCCGGGATCGTGTTCCTCGATTCCACGATCGTCCCTGTCGTCTTGCCCAAGATCGGTAATGAGCTCGACAGCGCGTTCTTGGGGACGCTGGAGGCCCAGTCGTACGTCTATTACGGCTACCTGCTGGCCCTCAGCGCGCTCTTGATTCTGGCGGGCGCGCTGACCGACTACCTGGGGCGGCGGCGCATGTTCGCCATCGGCCTCGTGGGCTTTGGGTTCACCTCCCTTCTCTGTGGCCTCGCGATGAACATGGAATTCCTCGTCGTCGCGCGCGTGCTGCAGGGAGCTGCCGGCGCTTTGCTCGTGCCCGGGTCACTTTCGATAATCACGGCCACGTTCCAAGGCGAAGAGCAGGGCCGAGCCTTCGGCATCTGGGCCGGCGCGTCCGCGGCCACGACCATCCTCGGTCCGGTGGTGGGAGGGGCGCTCGTGACCTACGTCTCTTGGCGGATGGCTTTTCTGATCAACCTTCCGCTCGTGGCGGTGGCGTTGTGGGCAACCGTGAAGCACGTCCCCGAGAGTCGGGACGAGGAGGCTGAGGGCCACTTCGACTGGCTGGGGGCGCTGGTGGTCGCTCTTGCCGTCGGCGGACTCACGATCGGTGCGATTCGGGGCGAGTCCGAGCAATGGCAGGACAACTCCGCGTTCGTGGCCCTTGCCATAGGGGGCCTTGCGGCCGTGGCTTGGCCGCTGCTCATGGCTCGTTCCGAGCATCCCCTGGTGCCGCTGTCGCTGTTCAAATCCCGCAATTTCACGATCACCAACATTTCCACGCTGCTCATCTACGGATCGATCTACGTGACCATTCAATTCCTGGCCCTCTACACCATCGGAACGCTCGGTTACAACGAGATCGGGTTTGCGATCGGTACCATCCCCTCGACTCTGTTCCTCGTACTCTTCTCAACCCGATTCGGATCCCTGGCCGACCGATTCGGCCCGCGCGCCTTCATGTCGGTCGGCCCGGCTCTGATGGGACTGGGCCTCCTCTGGTACGTGCGAACGCCGTTCGACAGCGCCGGCTGGAGCGCAGAGTTCGGCGACTTCTCGACGCTGGTGCCCCCCACCGACTACCTCATCGACTTTCTTCCCGGACAGATTCTTTTCGGCATGGGGCTGATGGTCATGGTTGCCCCTCTCACGACGGCTCTCATGCGTTCGGTGCCGGTCGAGCGCTCGGGTGTCGCTTCCGCGTTCAACAACGCGATCTCTCGCGTCGGTCCCCAACTGGCAGGGGCGGCGATCTTCATCGCGGTCTCGGCGAGTTTCTTCGCAGCGCTGCAAACGCAACTTCCCGATGTAGACGTCGGGTCCTCCGAGGTCCGGAACGAGGTCAGCCCCCTGAACGAGCCCTCGCCCTCAGCCGGTCGAGAGCTCATAGCTGCATCCCGGGGGGCCTCGTCGGACGCCTTTCACGTCGCGATGCTGATTTCCGCCGGACTCTGCCTCAGCGGAGCCCTGGTGAACGCGCTCGGAATCTCGAATCGAGAGGCCAAGCAGGAGGAGAAGGCGGACGAAAAGCGGGAAGCCCTCACCCCATGCCCTCAGGCTCCTCCCCTCGAAGCACCTGCGAAGAGTTGATT
>JBOGWW010000019.1:0-6749 GCA_050693655.1 Actinomycetota bacterium
CCTAGACATTCGCCTAGAAGGGAAATTTTGGTGGCGACCAGGACCCGCCGCAAGTCGAGCAGAGCGGGCTCCGCGCGGGGCCGCGGCCGGGCGCGCGCAACTTCGACGCGCAGGCCCCGGCCCCGGCGCGCACCGGCCCGGAAGAGGAGGGCCCCCAGGCGTCCGAGCGCCCTGGTCTCGTTCGTCAAGTGGACCTACATCGGCCTGGTCAACGCCCCCGTCGAGGTGTGGGCCATAGTCGTGATGTTCGGTGCGGTCATGGGCGGCCTCGGGATCTACAGCGGCGGCGCCGGGCCCGTCGGGCGCGGGCTCGACTACCTCGCCCGGCTGTTCGCCGGGGACGTTGCCGTGATGGCGCCTCCGGTCCTCTTCGGGGCCGGAGCCATGATGCTGGTTCCGGCGCTGCGGACCCAGATCGGACGCATCATGAGCGGGTGCGCGCTCGGATTGTTCGCGCTCGCGGGGATGCTCCACCTCGCCGGCGGCAACCGGCCGATCTACGCGTCGCTCGAGAAACTGGCGGACATCGGGGGCATCTTCGGGGCGATGGCGGCGAACCCGCTGTCCGGCCTGATCGGGTTGTGGGCCACCTGGGCGGTGCTCGGCCTGCTGCTCGCCGCAAGCCTACTGATCGTTACGAAGACGCCGATCAGCCGCGTGATCGAGTGGACCGGCGTTGCGCTCGCCCACGTCGGAGCGTTCCTCAAGGGTCTGCTCGCCCGCCCCGACGAACTGGACGAGGACGACTACTACGACGAGGAAGACGAGGACCTCTACTACGAGGACGACGAAGAGGTGGAGCCGCCCGCAACCAGTCCGGGCAAGAAGAAATCCGGCCGCGGGGACTCCGAGAGGCCGTCGTCCAATCTGAGGGCCGGGAAGCCGACGCAGATGGCGCTCGTGGTCGGAGACTCGAGCAACTACAAGCTTCCTCCACTCGACCTGTTGTCCAAGGGCGGCGAGCGCGAGGTCTCCGCGCGTGGCATCGAGGAGATGATCGAAACGCTCGAGGCGACCATGGAGCAATTCAGCGTGGATGCCTCGGTGACCGGTCACACCGCGGGCCCGACGGTGACGCGCTTCGAGATCGAGCTGGGAGCGGGGGTCAAGGTCAACCGCGTCCTCTCCCTCTCGAACGAGATCAAGTACGCGCTGGCCTCCGGCGAGCTGCGTTTCCTCGCCCCGATCCCCGGCCGAAGCGCGATCGGCGTCGAGGTTCCGAACCGGAGCCGTCAGCTCGTGACCCTCGGCGACGTCTTGAATTCACCCGAGGCCCAGGCCGACAAGCATCCCCTGACCGTGTCGCTCGGAGCCGATATCTCGGGTGAGCCTGTGATGACGAATCTCACCGAGATGCCCCACGTCCTGATCGCGGGTGCCACGAACTCCGGTAAGTCGTCGTGCATCAACTCGATCATCACCTCGATCTTGATGCGCGCCCGGCCCGACCAGGTGCGCATGCTTCTGATCGATCCCAAGCGCGTCGAACTCACCAACTTCGGCGGCGTGCCTCACCTGTTGAGTCCGGTGGTGACGATTCCAAAGAAGGCCGCGGCCTCGCTCAACTGGGTCGTCAAAGAAATGGAGATGCGTTACGAGACCCTGGCGACCAACGGAATGCGGAACCTCGAGTTCTACAACGACGCGGTAGCGCGGCGCGCGGTCGTCAAGCGCGACGAAAACGAGCCCGAACCCGAGCCGCTGCCGTACATCCTGGTGGTCGTCGACGAGCTGTCGGACCTGATGATGGTCGCGCCGCGCGATGTCGAAAGCGCGATCTGCCGCATTGCGCAGATGGCGCGCGCCGTCGGCATCCATCTCGTGCTCGCAACCCAGCGTCCCTCGGTCGACGTGGTAACGGGACTCATCAAGGCCAACATCCCCTCTCGCATGGCGTTCAGCGTCGCGAGTCAGCAGGACTCGCGCGTCATCCTGGACCAGGGGGGCGCAGACAAGCTCGTCGGTCACGGCGACATGTTGTTCTTGCACGCGAACTCGTCCAAGGCTCGCCGGATACAGGGGGCCTGGGTCAACGAGAAGGAAGTGGCGGCCGTGGTGGGGCACACCCGGCGGCAGAGCCAGCCCACCTACGTCGAGGGCGTCACCGCGGAGGACGTCGCCCTGGGCTCCTCGCCGGGGGGCCTGGGAGGGGGCGGGGACGACGACGACCTGCTCGCCGAGGCCATGGAGCTGGTCGTGCGAAGCGGCCTCGGGTCGACCTCGATGTTGCAGCGCAAGCTCAAGGTCGGCTTCGCCCGGGCCGGACGTCTGATGGACCTGCTGGAGCAGCGTGGCGTGGTCGGTCCCTCACAGGGTTCGAAGCCTCGTGACGTCCTGATGACGGCCGAGGAGCTGGACGATTCCCAGGAGGAGGGAGAGGCCTAGCTCCGAGAATTTCTGCCCTCACGATGGTCGAGACGATCGCCGGGTGAGGTCCGTCGCGTTCGGGTACGGCTCCTAGCGACCGAACGCTACCGAGGAGACCCGCCGCCGATGACGAAGCTGGGCTACAGCCCGTTCTCCGAGATCAATGGACCGAAGGAACTGGTGCACCAGGCCGAGCAGGCCGAGGAAACCGGGTTCGACTTCGCCGTGATCTCCGATCACTTTCATCCCTGGATCAGCAGCCACACCGACAGTCCGTTTGCGTGGAGCGTGTTGGGCGCGGGTCGCACAACGTACCGAGAAGATGGAGCTCTCCACGCTCGTCACCTGTCCGATGATTCGCTACCATCCCGCGATCATCGCTCAGGCCGCCGCGACGATTCAGATCATGAGCGATGGTCGTTTCACACTCGCGGTCGGCGCGGGCGAGAACCTCAACGAGCATGTCGTCGGTAGAGGGTGGCCCGCGGTGGACATTCGACACGAGATGCTGCCCGAATCGATCGAAGCGATCCGCGCACTGTGGAACGGCGGCTACGTCACCTACCGCGGCAAGCACATCACCGTCGAAGACGCGCGCATCTTTTCCCTGCCGGACGAGACGCCGCGGCTCGCGGTCGCCGCGAGCGGCCCGGACTCGATCGCGCTGGCCGTCGAGCACTCCGCTGACCTGGTCGCGGTGGATCCCGACCCCGAGGTGGTGAGTGGCTACAAGAAGACCGGCGGAAACGGCAGACGCATCGGACAGGCTGCGCTGAGCTACGACCGGGACGAGGAGGCGGCGCGCGAATACGAACTGCGTTTCAAGTTCGGGGCACCCGGTTGGAAGGTAATGGCCGAATTGCCGAACCCGGTCAACTTCGACGCCGCCACCCACAACGTGACCCCCGATGATCTGTCGGACGGCGTCGCGATGGGACCCGACCCCAAGGTCCACGCGGATGCCGTCAAGCAGTTCATCGACGCCGGCTTCGATGAGGTCTGCGTCGTCCAGGTCGGGGACGACAAAGAGGGGTTCATGCGTTTCTGGAGCGATGAGGTCGCGCCGCTTCTGGCCGGTCTTAAATCCACGCATGTGATTCGAGCCGGGGAGTTTCAAAGCGGGCGCCACCTATAATGGTGGCTCTTCGTGGCCGCAGTAGCTCGGGCCACGACTTGGTCTAGTGCAGGAAGCGGAGATTCGTGTCCGAGAACTCCATGGGCGCGTACCTTAGAGATGCCCGCCGCCGTCGCCGGGTGAGCATCGACAGGGCGGCCGAACAAACTCGAATACGACCGGACTACCTGATGCGGATGGAGTCCGATGAGTTCGACTTTCTGGCGCCCGCGTACGTGCGCGGCTTCCTGCGTACCTACGCGCGCTTCCTCCGCGTCAACGAAGATCCGCTGATTCAGGAGTTCGACCGTAAGTACGGGCGAGGTAAGGCGGACACATCGACCATCACCGCCCTCAACGATCGCGCGCGGAGGGTTCCACGCCAACGGCGACCACTCAACAGTTGGACGGTCGCCGCGCTGCTGGCCGCGTTCGCGCTGGTCGCGCTGGCCGTCGTCGGCGTCATCAACACTCCCGAGCCCGCGCGTGAGAACGTCGCGGGGCAGGATGAACCGGAAGCACCCGCGACCTCCGACGAGGAAGCAACGAACGAGGAGCCGCGCGAGTCTCCCTCACCGGATCCCACCGAGACGGAACCGGAAGAGGAGGAAGCGACGCTGGCGCTCGAGGATGGCCTGCAGGTTCAACTGGTGGCCAAACGCGCGCGCTGTTGGATAGAGGTCACCGCGGACGGCGAGCTCGTCACGCCGGGTGGCGTCACACTCGAGCTGGGTGATCGTTCCGAGACCTTCACCGCGGAAGAGAGCATGGAGATCATCCTCGGTTACGCGGAGGGCGTCAATCTCATCGTCAACGGACGCAACCTGGGCGCTCCGGGAGGACCCGATGCGATCGTCGTTTCCCTGCCCGAAGACGTCCAAGACCTGTTCTAGGAAGCGAAACCAACGCCATGACCAAGGTCTCCATCGTCACGCTGGGCTGCCCTAAGAACGCGGTCGATTCAGAGGGCCTGGGAGGCCTACTGTCCGCCCGGGGCCACGAGGTCTCGGACGATATCGACGACGCCGAGGTGGTTCTGGTCAACACCTGCGGCTTCATCGATCCCGCCCGGCGCGAGACCATCGAGGAGACGCTCGAACTGGCGGAGTTGAAGGACACGGCCGGGCTCAGGGGCCTGATACTCACCGGCTGCCTGGTTGCTCGTGCGGCCCCCGACCTGGACCAGTCGCTGCCGGAGGTCGACGCCTTCGTGGATTTCGCCGCCTACCCGCGCATCTCGGACATCGTCGAGCGGGTTGCCGCCGGCGAGCTGGAGGAGCGGATTCACGGAGATCCCGGCACGCGCTTCGATCCCGCGTGGTGGGACGCGACCATAGCGGCGAGCCCCAGGCTGCGCTTCGGCCGTGCCCCCTGGTCGTATCTCAAGATCGCCGAAGGCTGCGACCGAGGCTGCACCTTCTGCGCCATTCCGATGATGCGAGGAAAGCTTCGCTCGCGCGCGCTCAACACCATCGAAGACGAAGCGCGGCACCTCGTCGAGGCCGGCGTGACCGAGTTGTCGTTGGTGAGCCAGGACTCGGTCATGTGGGGGCGGGACTCGGGCGAGGGGAACCTGGCCGGTCTGCTTCAGCGAATGGAGGCAATCGACGGGGTCAAACGCATACGGCTGATGTACCTTCATCCCCAGGGAGTCACCGATGAGCTGATCGATTCCATTCTGGAGTCCGAGGTCGTCGTGAGCTACTTCGATCTGTCCCTCCAACACGTCGCGCCGCCGGTACTCAAGGGCATGGGTCGCTGGGGAGGGCGCGCGCGCTTCGAGTCGATCGTCTCGCGTATCAGGACCGCCGATCCGCTCGCCGGTATTCGTTCGACTTTCATCATGGGGTTCCCGGGAGAACGGGAGCAACATGCTCGCGCGGTCGAGTCGTTCGTCGAGGACACCGATCTCGACTGGATCGGCGTCTTCACCTTCAGCCGGGAGGAGGGCACACGCAGCCACGACCTGCCCGACCAGGTGGACGCTGCGATCGCGCGGGAACGCACCGAACGCGTGCAGGGGCTTGCCGATCTCACGATGTCGAACAGAGCGCGTTCGCTCGTGGGCAGCCGCCTGGAGGTTCTAGTCGAGCGCTTCGACGTCGACGAACGCGCTTGGGTCGGTCGCTCGAAGCGAGAGGCTCCCGAGATCGACGGAGACACGACCTTCGCGTCCGACTCTCACCTGCATGTGGGTGACTACGTCGATGTGCGCATCACGGAGGCGATCGGAGCGGATCTTCTCGGGAAGCACGAGTCCTAGACCCGTCAGGTGCGACGGACGATGGCGGACACGGCATCGAAGAACGGCTCCGCGTAGGCCGGGTCTCCTTCGACGGATACCTTGTGCCTGGCGTCCCCGGCGGACAGCATGCCCATGAGAAACCGCCAGGCGGTCTCCTGGTCCAAGCCGAGCCGGGCGTCGGCCTCCCGGGTCAGGCCTTCGTACAGCTTCCAGCCCTCGTCGTCTCTGCGCACCGCCCAGCTGAACCCCGCGCGCCCCGTCACGTCGAAGGCGACGGTGGTGGCTCCGGGCGCGTCCAGGTCCCGGTAGGCGCGCGGGACGCCGTGCATGGCGGTGGCGAGGATGGGCCCGACGAAGCTGGGACCGTTCAAGCCGGGGCGTCCGAGCGCGTCACGGATCTGCTGGTGGTGCACCCAGCGCTCGGTGAACTCCCGGCCCCCCACGAGCCACCAGGGCGCGGGATCGGGCCCCGCCCACGACACGACCTCTCCCGGTGCCGCCGGGTCGACCCCCGCAAGGAACTCCGCCACCATCGCTCCGGTCGTCTCGAGCAACTCCGCGATGAGGTGGGGGCTGAGGAAGCGGCCGGCCTCCACCCACCGCTCGTTGTGCGCGTCGAGTTCCTTCACGAAGCGGTTCCACTCCGGCGTCGAGTCGAGCGTCGGGTTCCTCTGAGCGTCGCGATTGCGAGACAGAAAGGAGAGGTCGTCTCCGAGGAGATGGACGGAGAGGTCATGCGCCGTCCAGGGGTCGCAGATGGTGGGGGTTGCGGCCTCTTCGGGCGTCAGCTCTCGGAGCAACCGCGCGAACTCGGCGCGCTCTTGCTCCATGACCTGGCGTACGTCGACGCGGGTTGCGGGCCGCAGCATCGGATCATCCTAGAAGACACGCCCGCCCGGAGGGCGGGACTCGATCGAAGCCCAGCGACGCGCCCGCCCGAAGGGCGGGTTTCCGAGCCTCTCGCTCGGCGAGGCGCAGCGAAGCTCCGCCGAAGCCCAGCGACGCGCCCGCCCGAAGGGCGGG
>JBOGWW010000020.1:0-13293 GCA_050693655.1 Actinomycetota bacterium
GCTCAGATGTTGCGCGATGACATGAGTGCGAGCGATCCTCGCCGTGCCGATCTCGACGAGATCGCGGAAGCGGGCGCCCGCGCGGCGAGACTGGTACAGCAACTCCTAGCGTTCGCGCGCAAAGACGTCATGCGTCCCAAGGTCCTGTCGCTCAACGAGGTGATCGAGGGCCTCCTCGGAATGCTCCCCCGGGCCATCGGCGAGGACATCGAGGTCACCGTCGAGCTCGAACCCGATCTGTGGAGCACGCGCATCGACCTCTCGCAGATCGAACAGACCATCGTGAATCCCGCCGTCAACGCCCGGGACGCCATGCCCCGTGGGGGCGTCCTGTCGTTGAAGACGAGCAACGTCGTGGAGGAGGGAATCGAGCGGACGGGCAACTACGTGCAGCTCGAGGTGACCGACAACGGCGAGGGCATCGACCCCGAGATACTTCCCAAGGTGTTCGAGCCCTTCTTCACCACCAAGGCGCGCGGCGAGGGTACGGGGCTCGGACTGGCGACCGTCTACGGGATCGTCGACCGGGCCGGAGGGTCCGTCGAGGCCAGCAACGAACCGGGGGCCGGCGCGACCTTCCGCATCCTGCTCCCGGTGGCGGAGACCGACTCCTAGCACGACCTCAAGCGGTCAGAGGGTCTAGCAACCCCACCACGTCTGCGGATTCGGTAAGTGCGCTTGCCACACACTTGATCGAAAGGTACCTTTTTCCTGCGACTCGGTTCGCATCTCACGAACCGATGTAGGAGGCACCGGGGGAAATTCGGGGTAGAAGAGGGGGAAGCCATGTCTGCCGTTAGAGGGCCCGGCGAAGAACTGGCCAAGGAGCTACCCACCAAGTACTTACCCGGCGTCGGTTATCGCGATCTTCCCGAACCACTGTCCCTCGGCAAGGTGATCGGCCCCAGCGTAGTGCTGCTCGCCGTGTCAATTGGATCCGGCGAGTTTGTGCTCTGGCCCTTCATTACCTCCAGGATGGGGACCGGTATCCTGTGGATCGCCGCAGTAGGCATCCTCACGCAATACTTCATCAACATGGAGATCGAGCGATACACGCTCGCCACGGGAGAGACTGCCGTCACCGGCTTCACCCGCCTGTGGAACCACTGGTCGTGGTTGTTCATCTTGTTCACCGCGGGGGCCTGGGTGTGGCCGGGGTGGGCGACCGGCGCATCGACATCGCTAGGGTTCCTGTTCAACTGGGAGTCGGGGACGGTCAACATCGTCACAGTGCTCGGACTCGTGGCCATCGGCATCGCGCTGACGGCTTCGCCCGTGGTGTATCAGGCGGTCGAGAAGTTCCAGATGGTGATGGTCGCGGTCATCTTCGTGTTCCTCGTCCTCGCTCTGTTCATGGGGTCGGAGGCAGAAGCGTGGGGCAATCTCTTCGCGTTCACGACGCCCGACCACCCGGAGCTTACGCCCGCCGTCATGCTCGGCGCCCTTGCCTTTGCGGGCGCGGGCGGGTCGGTGAACCTCGCGCAAAGCAACTGGATCCGCGACAAGGGCCTGGGGATGGGCGCTCACATCGCCAGGATCGAATCTCCGCTGACCGGAGAGCCCCTAGCCCTTCCATCGCTCGGATGGATGTTCCCCACCGACGAGCAGAACATGAAACGTTGGCGGGGATGGTGGCGGGTGGCCAATCAGGAGCAGTTCTTCTTCTTCTTCGTGCTCGGCTTGATTTCGATCATCGTCCTGTCGGTTCTGACCGCGTCGACGATCTTCGGTAGTGACGTGGGATCGGACTTTGAATTCATCCAACTCGAGGGAGAGGCGCTCAAGGACATCGTGGCCCCCTGGTTCGGAAGCTTCTTCTGGATCACCGGTGCGGTGGTGTTGTTCTCGACCAACCTCGGTGTGCTCGATCACGTGGGCCGAGTGATCGCGGACATTCTCAAGATCAACTGGCTTTCCGAGAACGAAAAGTGGAGCGAGAGCAAGCTGTACTTCACAATCGTGTGGGCCGAGATCATTGTCGGGGCCACTATCCTCCTGGCCGCGATCGACCAACCCCTGCTCCTCCTCGTGATCGCATCATCACTCAACGGTCTTGTGATGCTCGTCTACTCGGTCCTGCTCATAATGCTCAACCGGAAGACCATGCCGGGGCCCGTGCGCATCGCCGGGCTGAGGCTCGGCGCAATGGTGTGGTCGGTGCTGTTCTTCGGCTTCTTCTCCGCCATCCTTCTGCAGGACCAGATCTCAACGCTGTTCGGCGGATAAGTCGTGATCAAGCACTTATGGATCAGGCTGCTACTGGCGGTGACGATATGGATCGGCTTGATCCTTATCGCGATGCTCGTCGGTCTCATCTAAGGAAGCTGTGCCCACCCGTTCCTCGTGGCCTGAGCAATGCCTAGCGCGGTCGTAACGGGGGCGGCGAGCGGCATCGGACGCGCCGTCGCAAAACGGCTCACCGATGAGGGCTGGCGGGTGCTGGCCGTCGACGTCGAACCCGATCCCGAGGGGCCTGGTGATCCGCACGAGGCTGATCTCACCACCCGAGAGGGCAACCGCAGCGCGATCGAAGAGGCGGTTCGCCGCTACGGAGGCGTCGATGCCGTAGTCGCCAATGCCGGCTCCCAGCATGTCGCTCCGGTCGAGGAATTCGACGAGGACAGGTGGGATGCACTGATCGCCCTCCTGCTCACGAGTCCCTTTCTCCTCGCCAAGTACGCGTGGAACGAGCTCAAGAAGAGTGAGGGAGGCCGTTTCGTGGCGATAGCGTCGGTCCACTCCCTCGTGGCGTCGCCGTTCAAGGCCGCTTATATCTCCGCCAAGCACGGCGTGATGGGCCTGGTCAAGTCCCTGGCCCTGGAGGGAGCCGATGAAGGCATCCGGGTGACCGCGGTCTGCCCGGCGTTCGTACGTACCCCCTTGGTCGAGAACCAGATCGCCTCTCAAGCGAAGGCCCATGACATGCCCGAAGAGCGCGTGCTCGAGGAGGTGATCCTTGCCCCCCATGCGGTCAAGCGCCTGATCGAGCCCGAGGAGGTTGCCAATGCTGTCTCATTCCTGCTCGGGCCCGGAGGGGATGCCTTTACCGGTGCGGCGCTGACGATGGATCTCGGCTGGACGGCCCGTTGAGACTCGAACGCTCAACCTTCAGGGCGGGCGCCATATCGACGAAAGGTCTTAGCCGCCGGCTTGTGGGGACTCAGTCGAGCAGCTCGTAGGCCGGAAGGGTCAAGAACTCGACGAAGTCGTCGCTCAGGGCGACCTGCTCGAAGAGCCGGCGCGACTCCTCGGGCCGGCCCTCGGTGTAGAACCACTCGTCGTCGTCGACCTCCGAGCGAATCCGCTCCAGCTCGTCTTCTTCGATGGAGCGCACGAGCTCGGGGGTGATGGCTCGCCCGTCGGTGAGGCTCTGCTTCGTGTGGACCCACTGCCACACCTGAGAGCGCGCTATCTCGGCGGTGGCCGCGTCCTCCATGAGGTTGTAGATCCCCGCCGCTCCGTTGCCCCGCAGCCATGACGAGATGTACTGGATGCCCACGTTGCAATCGTTGCGCAGTCCTTCCTCGGTGATGTCCTCGCTCGAGGGTGGCACCCGGAGCAGGTCCGCGGCCTCGACCGACACGTCGTCGCGCAGCCGGTCGATCTGATGGGGACGATCGCCGAGCACCTTGTCGAACTCTCCTTGGGCCACCGGGACGAGATCGGGATGTGCGATCCAGGTCCCGTCGAAGCCGTCGGTGGCCTCGCGGTGTTTGTCCTCGGAGACCTTCGCGAGAGCGGTCTCGTTGATCGCCGGGTCCCGGCGGCTCGGTATGAACGCGGCCATGCCGCCCATGGCGCACGCGCTGCGACGATGGCAGGTCTTGACCAGCAACTGGGTGTAGGCGCGCATGAAGGGAACCGTCATGGTGACGCGGTTGCGGTCCGGCAACACGAACTCCGGACGGGTCCTGAAGCACTTGATCATCGAGAACATGTAGTCCCAACGGCCCGCGTTCAGGCCCGCGGAGTGTTCCCTCAACTCGTACAGGATCTCCTCCATCTCGAACGCGGCGGGGACGGTCTCGATGAGGACCGTCGCCCTGATCGATCCTCGATCGACGCCTACGGCGTCCTGCGCAAAGTTGAAGACGTCGTTCCAGAGGCGCGCTTCGAGATGACTCTCCATCTTCGGGAGGTAGAAGTAGGGGCCGCTTCCCGCGTCGAGTAGCCGGCGCGCGTTGTGCCAGAAGAAGAATCCGAAATCGAACAGCGCACCGGCCACGGCCTCCCCGTCAACGAAGAGGTGCTTTTCCGGCAGGTGCCAGCCGCGCGGGCGCACGAGGAGGGTGGCGACCTCGTCGCCCAGCCGGTATTCCTTGCCGTCCGGGCTCGTGAACTCGATCGTCTTATCGATCGCGTCGATCAGGTTGACGTGACCCTGGGCCATGTTGCTCCAGGTCGGCGAGTTCGAGTCCTCGAAGTCGGCCATGAAACAGCGGGCCCCGGAATTGAGTGCGTTGATGACCATCTTTCGATCCGTGGGCCCGGTGATCTCCACTCGCCGGTCATGGAGATCCGCCGGCAGTGGCGCCACCTTCCAATCGGCCGACCTAACCTCGGCGGCGCCGGAAAGAAAGTCGAGGGTTTCGCCCGCATCCAGACGCGCTTGGCGCCGCCCGCGCTCGGCCAGCAGACGCAACCGCTCGGAATTGAACTCGCGTTGGAGCGAGGCCACGAACGCCAGAGCCTCCTCTGTGAAGATCTCCTCGAGCCGTCCCTCGACGGCGCCGCGCAACTCGATTTCCATCACGCCTCCCTGAGGACAACTTTGAGCTCCCCAAGAAAAGTAAGTGATTTCAAGCAGGCGAGGAACAAGCCGGGTAAGGCCGCCCCGGATCGCCTTTGGGACGTCCAGGACTCAAATACTCTTGCTCAACGGCGGTCGCCGATCCGTAGCGGACCGGTTACCGGCTCAATCGATGATCGGCCCGCGTGCCCTGAAATCGTCGGCCGTCCTCTCGAGGAAGCGGGGGAGGTCGTGGCCCTCTTGCTGGAGCCAGGCCGCCAGTCCGCCGACCGAGGCCGGATCCTCGGCCATCGCTTCGAAGGGGCTCGCGTCCGCGGGCGCCTCCGGGGCTCCCGGGATCCAGGGTGCGGACGTCAGCGCGGAATCCGCGAAGGACGCCTGCCTACGACGCGGCTCCCCGGGATCACGACCCGGGAGAACGACCAGTGCAGAGCTCACCGCCCGCGGCGTCCCGTCCGAGGGCCGCCCCTTGATTTTCCCCCCGACGACCATCGTCGTAGAACCTCCTCCGTCGAGGTTCAGGGCATCGGTCGCGCCCAGGCGCCGGCGCAGGAAACGCGTCAGCTGCGCGAGGGTCATGCCCTTGCTGTACCTCGGCCGCCTGCCGTCAACCGTGACGAAAAAGAGCTTGTCGGCACGCCGGTTGTAGGCGACTGCGGTCCTCGGATGCCGGCCCGACACGAAGGAACTCCCGTCGTGGATGCTCTTCCTCTGCACCACGCCCTCTTCGATGAGCGTCGGATTGCCCCCCACGGTGTCGAAGACGTCCGGCCAGCCGAGCGACCACCCGAACATCGTCTCCGTCCCCACCTCCATACCTCTCAGCACGTCCGCGTGACGTCCCCGCTGCGGCGTGTAGAGAGTGATGCCGCCTCTCGGGAGGATCCGCCTGTATCTGCAACGTCGCTGCGCGACCACGTATCTCTGCTCAACGCCCACGGGACTTACCCAAGCGTCACGAGGGCGTGGCGCATGCGTACGATCGGTTGCTCGCGGTCCCCTGATCGGATGCAATCGGGCATAGCACCCGCGCCGCGGAGGCCTCTCTTCCTTCCCGCCGGCCGAGGTGAAGGCGCGCATCTGCTCTGCTGCAGCGCGCTGCAGGGAGCGGTCGTTGACGCGGTGGATTTCGTGGGAGACGCCTCCTTCGGCGTCCGGCACCCAAACCCAGGCCCGCGACCTCGGATGCCCAATGAAGACATTACGTTCGTGGACGTCGAGCGCAAAGTTGCGACCGTAGTTCTTCAAACCCGTTGAGGGAATGATCGCCGGCCATTGATCGAGGTGTCCGTCGCGCGCAAAGGTGAAGACGGGGCGGCCGGAAGGTCGCGAGTAATCGCCGTTGATCGCCACAATCGCCCGGGTGCGCCTCGCCATCGAGGCGACGCGCTCACGACCGGGCAGTTTGTTGGTCGCGAGCACCGTGTCCACGGTCACTCTGGCCGCGGGATCGATTCTGACGACACGGATCTTGTTCGGAGTGTCCATCCGATAAAGACGCCAGTGAACTCCGGGAGCCACCCAGCGCCACTGCTTCTTCGGTTTGGCCGCTACGCTCGAGGGCGGCAGCGATGCCACCGCCAGGCCCAAGACCGCGACCAAGGCGAGCATTCTCGTATTCGTTCTGCTGGTTCTCCCCATCGCTACCTCCCCCTCTGGAATCGACGCTAATGAGCCGCGTCTGAAGCTGCAAGGGACTTTGTCGGGAGAAAATTGTTGCCGTTCTTTCGGGGCACGACCCCGTTTTTAGGAGGTGTAGTCGTAGAAGCCGCGTCCGCTCTTGCGCCCCAGGTATCCGGCCCGCACCATGTGCTCGAGCAGCGGAGCGGGCGCATAGCGCCGCTCGCGAAACTCCTCGTGAAGTGAGTCGAGAATGGCGAAGGTGACGTCGAGTCCGACGATGTCCATCAGCTCGAAGGGACCCATGGGGTGCCCGCAGCCGAGCTTCATGGCAGCGTCGATGTCCGCCGGCGCGCCGTATCCCTCTTCGTGCATATGCACGGCGTCGTTCAGATAGGGGAACAGAAGGAAATTGACGACGAACCCTGCGCGATCGCGGCACCTAACGGGGCGTTTGCCGAGAGACCGCACCCAGGCGATGCTCCGTTGTTCGACGTCGCCCGCCGTCGCCACCGTGCGAACCACCTCGACGAGCTTCATCACTGTCGCCGGGTTGAAGAAGTGCAATCCAACCACCTTGTCCGGACGATTCGTGGCGGCGGCGAGGTCGACCACCGATAGCGACGAGGTCGTCGTCGCCAGTAGGGCATCGGGCTTGGTCGCGGCATCCAGCTCCTCGAAGACCGAACCCTTCACCTCGAGGTCCTCGGCCACCGCTTCCACGACGAGATCGCACTCAGCGAGATCCCCGAAGTCGAGCGTCGTGGTGATGCGCTCCAGCACGCCTTCGGCATCGGATCGTTCGAGCTTGCCCTTGGCGACCCCCTTCTCGAGGCTCCGGGTCACCGCTGCTCTCGCCCCCTCCAGGGACGATTCGCTGCGGCCTTTCAGCATCACCTCGCCGTTCGCCCTGGCGATCACCTCGGCGATACCGGCGGCCATGACCCCGGTGCCCACCACGCCGGCGGTGCCGATTTGCGAAGCTGCGCCATCCTCGTCCTGGGAGACCGCGTCCACGACTTTGGGGGACTCGGGGGACTCGTAGCGATAGAAACCGCGCCCGGTCTTGCGGCCCAGATACCCGGCGGTGACGAACTGCTTGAGGAGCGGCTGCGGGGCGTCCTGGTAGTCGCGCCACTGGCGCCAGAGTGCCTCGCAGATCTCGTAGGCGGAGTCGAGCCCGATGAGGTCGAGCAGGGCCAGCGGGCCCATGGGATGACCGCACCCGAACTGCATCGCGGCGTCGATGTCCTCGCGCGTCGCGTAGCCCTGATCGTACATGCGCGTGGCCGCGTTCAGATAGGGGAAGAGCAGCAGGTTGGCGATGAAACCGGCTCGGTCGCGACACGGAACCGCCACCTTGCCCAATCCACCGGCGAACTGCTTCGCCGACTCGACGACCTTTTCATCGGTCGCAACGGTGTGCACGAGCTCGACCAGCTTCATGACGGTGGCCGGGTTGAAGAAGTGAAATCCGACGACCCGATCGGGACGGTTCGTTGCCACGGCCATGTCGATGACCGGCAACGACGAGGTGTTCGTAGCCAGGATCGCCTCGGGCTTCAGGACCCTGTCGAGGGCGGCGAAGGTCGTGCGCTTGAGCTCGAGCTTTTCCGGCACCGCCTCGAAGACCAGGTCGCAGTCGACCAGGTCAGCGAGGTCGGTGGTCGAGGTGATTTGTTCGAGCAGGGTGTCGGCCGCGCCCTGGTCCATCTTCCCGCGCTCGACGGCGCGTCCGACGCTCCGCTCGATGCGCTCCCGGCCCGCTTGCTCGGCCTCTTCGTTCATCTCGGAGAAACGGACGTCGAAGCCACTCCGGGCCACGACCTCGCAGATGCCGGAGCCCATGGTGCCGCAGCCCACGACTCCGACCTTTCTGATCTCGATGCTCATCTAAGCAAAACTCCCGACCGCGGTAGGTGAACATCTGAGCTTAAGCGCGCCGCACGGTTCTTCGGGGTCGACCAGACGTGGACGCACGGGTCCGCCATCTGAGTGCCGCTCCGCGGTCGCCAGATCGCAAACCCATTGGGTCGCGATTCTTTACGATGACGCCATGACTCCCCCGGCCAGGGACCGGCCCTGGATCTTTCGCACCTACGCCGGATACGCGAGCCCCGCATTGACGAACGCCCGCTTCAAGGCGAACCTGGCCAAGGGTCAGACCGGTCTCAGCGTGGCCTTCGATCTGCCCACGCAAACCGGCTACGACGCAGACCACCTCATGGCGCGCGGAGAGGTGGGCAAGGTCGGGGTACCCATCGCTCACCTCGGGGACATGGAGCAGGTCTTCGACGGCATCCCGATCGCCGAGATGAACACCTCGATGACCATCAACGCGACCGCGCTGTGGTTGCTCGCCCTCTACATCGCGGTGGCCGACGAACACGGCGCCGACCGGACCACGCTCTCGGGCACGACGCAGAACGACATCCTCAAGGAATATCTCTCGCGGGGCACCTACATCTTCCCGCCGGAGGCCTCGATGCGGCTGACCACCGACCTCATCGTGTGGACGCTGCACAACACCCCGCGCTGGAACCCGATCAACGTCTGCAGCTACCACCTCCAGGAGGCGGGAGCGGGGCCCGTGCTCGAGGTGGCCTACGCGCTCGCCAACGCGGTCGCGGTGCTCGACGCCGTGAAGGCAACCGGAGAAGTCACCGATGAAGATTTCCCCCGCCTCGTGGGCCGCATCTCCTTCTTCTGCAACTCGGGAATTCGCTACATCGAGGAGACCTGCAAGATGCGAGCCTTCTCGCAACTCTGGGATCGCATCACGGCGCAACGCTATGGGGTCACGAATCCGAAGTTCCGGCGCCTGCGCTACGGGCTTCAGGTCAACTCGCTGGGCCTGACCGCGGCACAGCCGGAGAACAACGTCTACCGGATCTTCTTGGAGATGCTCGGGGTGACCCAGAGCAAATCGGCGCGCGCCCGCGCGGTACAGCTTCCGGCGTGGAACGAAGCCCTCGGGTTGCCACGGTCTTGGGATCAGCAGTGGTCGCTGCGTGCCCAGCAGATCCTGGCACTCGAGAGCGATCTGCTCGAACACGAAGACATCTTCGAGGGTTCGAAGGTCATCGAGACGAAGACCTCGGAGATCGCGGACGCGGTCTCCGAGGAGTTCGATCGTGTGCTCGAGCGCGGCGGTGCAACCGAAGCACTGGCCTTCATGAAAGAGCAATTGGTCGGCGCGCACGCCGAACGGCGCCGCTCCATCGAATCGGGCGAGCAGATCGTGGTGGGGGTCAACGCCTACGAGGACACCGAGGTCTCTCCACTGGTCGAGGGCCTGGATGTCTTGGCCTACGAGAGGATCGATCCCGCCGCGGAGGCCGAGCAGATCGCGTCGCTCGAGCGCTGGCGCTCCGGGCGCGATGCGGCCGCCGCCGCGCGTGCCCGGGATGACCTGCGCCGCGCCGCGGCGTCCGGGGACACCCTCATGGCCCCCTCCATCGCCGCGGCGAGAGCGGGGGTGACCACGGGCGAGTGGGCGGATGCCCTGCGTGAGGCCTTCGGGGAGTACCGCGCGCCGACGGGGATCGGGGCGACCTCGACCGGCGGAGATGCGACCACGATGGAAAGCGTGCGGCGCCGCGTCGCCGCGGCCACCGGACGCCTCGGGGTCGCGAAGCTGCGCATGCTGGTGGCGAAGCCGGGACTGGACGGCCACAGCAACGCGGCGGAACAGGTTGCCCTGCGGGCACGTGACGCGGGCTTCGAGGTCGTTTATCAGGGCATCCGGCTGACCCCCGAGCAGATCGCCCGCGCCGCGGCCGACGAGGACGTTCACGTCATTGGCATCTCGGTCCTGTCCGGCGCCCACGGACTGTTGGTCCCCGACGTAATCGACCGGCTGCGGGCCGAGGGGGTAGACACGAGCGCCGTCCCCGTGGTCGTCGGCGGCGTCATCCCCGACGGGGATGCCGACAAGCTGCGAGAGCTCGGCGTCGCCCGAGTCTACACGCCGCGGGACTACGACCTGACCGAGATGATCGGCGAGATAGCGGACCTGATCGGGCGTTAGCTCGGGTCGAGCGCCCGGGGGTGGCTCCGGGTGATCCGCGCTGGTTCTTGGGAGCTTTGACTTCGCGGAGCGGGCTTGATTCTCCTGAGAGTGAGTGGGGACCGCGGTTCCCTCAGTCGAGCGATTCCGCGATGGCGAGCGCGTCGTTTCTCGCCAGGGTCGATTCGAGCCGGTAGGTGACGCCCTCGGCCTCCCACAGCAGCACGTTGCCGGCGAGCCGCACCGTGTCCTCACGGATGCCGCCGTCGGACTCGAGATAGGCGATCAGGTGGGGTTCGCCCGAGATCCAGAAGCCCCGCCGGTTGTCGACGATCACCGGTTCGAAGGCGGTGCCGGGGTCCGAGCCGGTGACCTTCTTGAGCGCGGTCTCCGCGACCTCGGCATCGGGGAACTGCGTGAGGAGAGCGCCGAGGTTCGTTCCCGGGGCGGCCGGAAGCTCGCCCGTCGCTTCGTAGGCGAGGGCCACCTGGCCCCCGGGCACGCCCGTGTCCAAGAAGACCTGATCGGGCTCGCCCAGCGCAGTCGGAACGCGCACCTCGAACTCGACGCTCTCGTTCGCCTCCGCCAGGGAGAGTCTCCGGCCCAGGTCGAGCTCTTCGGCCGGTGTGGGCACCGGCCCTTGCGTGTCGATGCGCACTCCCCCCAGGCCGAGGAAGTCCGCCACCGCGGTCCTCGTGCCCGGCGAGACCAGCAGCGAGACGAACGCGGCGAGGACCACCACGGCGGCCGCGAAGGCCAGGGCCCTCCCGGGTGCGCTTCTCCGGGGCGGCCGCGCTTCGATCGCGGTCCGTACCGGCCGGGTGAGGTCGGCTCCCTCGGGCCACTCCACCCTCTCGCCCAGGGCAAACAGAGAGCGCTCGAGTTCGTTCATTGCTCCTCCATCGCCCTTCGCAGGCGGCCGAGGGCGCGCGCCAGGCGCGACTTCACCGTGCCCCTCGGCCAGCCGAGGACCTCGGCCGTCTCCTTCTCCGATAGGTCGAGGAAGTAGCGGCAGGAGATCGCGAGCCTGTCCTTTTCGGCGAGCCCGTTGACGGCGTCGAGCAACCGGCGATGGTCCTCCGCCTCCGTGACCGCCGCCTCCGGCGATGGGGCCGCATCGCCCGAGGGAGGGTCGAGGTGTTCGAGGCGCGCGGTCAACTGCGCGCGTCGGGAGGCCGAACGCACTCGGTTGAGCGCCTCGTTCGTCACGATGCGCAACAGCCAGGGCTTGAACGGAGCTCCGCCGCGAAAGCGACCGAGCGCGTAGTACGCCTTCACAAATGCCTCCTGGGCGGCGTCCTCGGCCTCGGCGGTGGAGTGAGTGATGACGAACGCGACGCGCTGGGCGAGACGCTGGTAGCGCTCCACCAGCCGTACGTAGGCACCGGCATCGCCCCGCTTCGCCAGGTCGACGAGTTCCTCGTCACCCAGTGGTCGGCCCTCCACCGAGGTGATCATCTCCCTAAGTACACCGCGCCCTCCGGAATGGTTCCGGGTCTGGGCTGCGGCGAAGCTCCGCTGCGCCTCGCCGAGCAAGAAGCTCGGAACCCCGCCCTGCGGGCGGTCAAGTTTCTTACAACTCGATGCTGTGGGTCGGATGAAACGCCTCGATCAGCCTCCGGTCGTGCGTCACCAGGAGGATCGTCCCGGCGAAGGTGGCCAGGGCGCTCTCGAGTTGCTCGATCGCCTCGAGATCCAGGTGGTTGGTGGGCTCGTCGAGGAGGCAGTGGGCCTCGCGGGCCGCCAGGAGGGCCAGTGTGGCCCGGCTTCGCTCGCCGGGCGACAGCGATTTCGCCGGCCACATGGTCCGCCGACAGAGCGAACTTCGCCAGCAAGGAGCGCGCCGCCTCCTCCGTCAGGGAACAGCGCGCGCGGAAGACCTCGAGCCAAGGTCGCTCGTCGTCGAAGGCCGCACGGTTCTGGTCCATGGAGCCGAAGCGCAACCCGGGGCCGATGCGGCGCCGGCCGGCGGCCAGAGGCCGGTCCCCCGTCAGCGTCGAGAGCAACGTCGACTTCCCGCTTCCGTTCGCGCCCGTGATGAGAACGCGGTCGCCCCACCGAACGTCGACGTCGAGGGGGCCGAGCCGAAAGTCGCCCAGCTTCACCATCACTCCTTCGAGGCGCGACACGATGTCTGCGCCGCGGGGCGCGTCGCCGAACGAAAGCTCGAGCCGCCACGGCTCCCATGGCTTGTCGACCGCCTCCAGCCGTTCGATCCGGCGCTCCACGGTCTTGGCCTTGGCCGCAATGTTCTCCGCCCCCTGGATGCGCCCGGCCTTGATGGACTTGTCGGGGTCGCTCGGGCTGCGCTTGGCGCGCGCCGCGCCGGAGGCGGCCCAGGTCCGTTGCCTGCGCGCCTCCTCTTCAAGCCGCTTGCGCTCGTTCCGATAGCGCTCGTACGACTCCGCCTGCGCGTTTTTCGCCGCGCGCCGTTCCCGAACGTAGGGGTCGTAGCCGCCGGCGAACTCCTTCGCCGCTCCCGTGACCCCGTCGAGCTCGAGCACGCTCGTAACGCACTGCTCGAGAAAGGCCCGGTCGTGGCTCACGATCATCATGCCGCGGGGGGCCTCGTCTACGAACCGTTCGAGCAACTCCAAGCCCGCGAAGTCGAGATCGTTCGTCGGCTCGTCGAGCAGGAAGATGTCGAAACGGGCCAGCAGCAAGCCGGCCAGCTGCGCCCGGGCGCGCTGGCCCCCGGAGAGGGAATCGATCGAGCGGCCCAGAGCGGACTCGCCGAGCCCCAGACTCTCGAGCACGGCTGCGGCGCGCGCCTCGAGGTCCTCGCCTCCCAAGGACGCGTAGCGCTCGACGCTTTCGGTGTAGGCCTCGATGGCCCTCAGGGATTCGTGCGATTCCTCGGCCGAGGAAACGGCGTCTTCCATCACCCGTGCGCGCGCTTCCATCTCGTCGATGG
>JBOGWW010000021.1:0-1970 GCA_050693655.1 Actinomycetota bacterium
CGCGAAGGCCGCAGCTCCCGCCAGGAGCCCGGCGATCCCGCCCGCCGCGCCGCCCGCCGCCGCGGACTTGACGGTGCTGCCGGCGACCTCTCCGGGTAGCTCCTCGGCCTCGTCGCGCACCACCTCCTGCGAGACGCGTTGCTCGTCGCTGCGCGAGAGAAGGGAGATGTCTTCCTCGTCGAAATGCTGGTTCCGCAGAGCGGCGACGGCCTCTCGCGCCTGTCCCACATCTCGGAAGCTCGCAATCACGTTGAAGGGGGCGAGAGATTTTGCCATCATGGTTCTCCTCTCATTTATCGTCTGATGATGCTCTTAGCCATCTGCTACGACCGCGAAACCGGCTGGCAACAGGTCTCCGAGCTGGCCACGATCTCAGATCTGCGCTCTCGCGGTGAGCTCGTGTGGGCCGAGGCCGATGTAAAGGACCTGACCGAGGACGATGTCGCTCTAATCGCGGAGGAATTCTCGTTGCACGAACTCGCGGTCGAAGACGCGGTGACTCTGCGACAGCGTCCCAAGTTCGAGAACTTTCCCGATCACAGGTTCATCGTTCTACACCAACTTAACGAAGACGGAGGCCAACTCGAACCGGCGCAACTGTCGATGTTCGTCGGCGACCATTACGTCCTTGTGTTGCATGGCGGGGCGACGCGCACGCTCGTTGAAGCGCGCAGGCGCTGGAAGGAAGACCCCGGTGGACAACTCGGGCCGGCATGGCTTCTGCACACGATCCTCGACACCGTGGTCGACGAGTACCAACAGATCGCGGACGATCTCGAGCAACAGATCGAGGACCTCGAGGAGCTCACGCTCGAATCGCTCGACATGCCTGCGCGTGCGCGGATGGCCTTCGTGAACAACGGGGCGATGCAACGAAGTCTCTATTCCGCCAAGCAGAGAATCTCCCGCCTTCGACGTTACGGGAACCCCGCCGCGCGCCTCGTTCAGGACTTGCTCGGTGAGGCGAAGTCTTTCCTCGACCCCGCGCTTGAACCGAAGTTCGCCGACGTCAAGGATCACGCTCTTCGCATCGGCGACCAGGTGACCAACGTCGAGAGCCTGACCGACGCGATTCTGGATCTGAGGCGCGCCGAACAGGCCGGCACGCTGAACGAGGTGACCAAGAAGCTCACGGGTTGGGCCGCCATCATCGCGGTCCCGACCCTGGTCTCGAGCCTGTACGGGATGAACTTCCACCTCTATCCCGATGTGGGGCCACGCGAGGGCTTCTGGTTTGCCCTCGGATTGATGCTCGTCCTGGGCGTCGGACTCTACGTGTTCTTCAAACGGCGCAACTGGCTTTGAGACCTCCACCGGGCTGCTAGCATCGCCTTCGATATGGCAGAGAAAAAGCAGAAGAAGATCACCCAGAGGATCACTCTCGATGTGTTCCTGACCGCCCCGGGCGGAAAGATCAGGAAGTCCTACGCCGGTGAGCTAAAGCGTTTGTCGAAGCTCGGATTCCGCGAGACCGACAGAAAACTGGGCTCGCGCGAGGATCACGTGAAGGTCACGATGGAGCGCGAGGTCGAGCGGTATCCGGGCGTCCCGGCCCCCAGCGTTCACCCCTACATCTAGCTCCTGCGCGGTCCCCGCGCGGATCAGAAGCTTGCGTTGTCGCCGACGAAGGGATTTTGCGCGCGCTCGAGCGCGAGCGTGGTGGTGGGCCCGTGTCCCGGATAAACCGTCAGGTCCTCGTCGAGCCTGAAGAGCTTCGAGCGCACCGCGTCGAGCAGAGCTCGTGTGTCGCCGCCCGGTAGGTCCGTCCGGCCGATCGACCCCGCAAAGAGAGTGTCGCCGGAGAAAACGGCCTCCGGTGCGACCAAAGAGATCGAACCGGGCGAATGGCCGGGCGTGTGCACCACCTCGAGTTCGACTCCCCCCGCGGCCACCCGGTCTCCCTCCTTCACGCGCGTATCCACCTCGGGCGGAGGCGGGAGCTCGACACCAAGAAAGAGACGACCCGACTC
>JBOGWW010000022.1:0-5145 GCA_050693655.1 Actinomycetota bacterium
ACCCTGCGCGCTTACGCCCTCCCGGGTGAGCACCTTCCACAGACTCATGCTTAGGATCTTTAGATCCGTCCGCAGCGTCCAGTCGTTCACGTAGGCGAGGTCGAGCGCGAATTTGTCTTTCCAACTGAGTGCGTTGCGACCACTTACCTGAACCGGGCCAGTTACCCCCGGAGGCATTTCGTGGCGGCGCTTCTGTTCGGCCGTGTAGAGTTCGAGATAGTCGAGGAGCAGGGGCCGCGGCCCCACCAAGCTCATCTCCCCGCGCAGCACGTTGATCAGCTCCGGAAGCTCGTCGATACTGGTGCGCCGCAGAACGCGCCCGAGCTTCGTCAGTCGCCGTCCGTCCGGAAGCAACCGGCCTTTACCGTCACGCTCTTCGGTCATGGTCCGGAACTTGTAGAGCATGAACGGCGTTCCCGAGTAGCCGGGACGCTCCTGGCGAAACAGGGCCGGCTTGCCTAGGTTGAAGCGCACGAGCAGCCATACGAGAACGAGTAGCGGCGACAGGATGAAGACGCAGGCCGACGCGATCACAAGGTCGAGTGCGCGCTTTACGAGTATCCGGAATCCACGTTGCCACCAGCGTCGAGGCGCGCTGGCCAGATTCGCCTCTTTCATCTTTGCCTTTCTGAAGGTGGCGCGGGGCTAGGGTGCCGGATTGATGGATCCGGCCGAGACGGTCTCCTCTTCGAGTGGTTCGACGATCAGCGCAGAGCAGTTGCCATTGAGGCAGCTTCCGCTGTTCAGGTCGAACTCGTAGTGATGCGCGAGGCACCTCAAGATGCCACCCGGAAGAACCTCTCCGGTGTTGAGCAGGTCGTTCCCGGCGTGTGGGCAGTACCGCTGCACCGAGTACCTGCGGCCTTCGCTGTGGATGGTGATCCGCTCGTCGGAATCCATGGCGGTCTCGAAGCGCGCCACTGCCTCGAGGGCATCGGGCTCGGCGAACTTGAGGAGACCCAGCAAGTGATCATTGTAGATATCGGGATCGCGGTGTGCGCTGAACCGGAGCGACAGGAAGAAGTCCTCCCAAGGTGTTGAGCCATCGAGAATCGACGGGAGCCAGCGCGAATCGAAGCTATAGGCGTAGCTGCACTCGCCGATGTCTTCGAAGACACCACGGGACTGCGGGCGGAAGTCCACGGCCCACCGCCCACCCCCCGGCCCCCGGATCTCGAACCCAACTCGCATGCCGATCCTGTCGTTGAAGTACGAGCTCATGGACAGCAGATTGCGGAAATACTCCTTGAACGGCTCCCAGAGCGACTCCTTCGGCTCCGGATGGCGAGCTAAAACCGCACCCAGATCCGGCCGGCGCCTGGCTGCATACGCCTCCAGGTAACCCCACCTGTCATCAAGGCGGAAATCCGCCCAGTGCCGGTCGGCGTGCTTCCTTCTAGCGTCCGTGTCCCAGGAGTCGCCGGGAAGGAGGACCGCGGTGTTGTGCATCCGGCGCTTGGCGAGCCAATCAGCAACCTGCTGCTGGTCGGGGAAGATGCCTTCTTCCATTTCCGAGTTGTGCCGAAACAGCTCTGGGTCCAAGAACGCAGGTGGTCCGGCAAATGGGAGTCCGACCACAGGCTCTACCACCCGCATCGACCTGAAGCAGTAAGCGAACTTGGCCATGCGCTTCTGACGAGAAAGCTCGCCCGCGCGCTCGGGAGCGTAGCGGTAGCACATCGGGTACCACGAGGCGCCGGCCCCCTGGAAGGAGAACACCTCGACCGTCCCTCCGACCTTCTGTCGGATCTCGCGGAGTTGCACCGGAAACAGCCGCGCATCGTTGAGGTCTAGAAGCGTGTGCCCGTCGGCCTGGACGATGATGGCCGAGTCGTGGTTCATCGGGGGCTCCGACACGAAGAACACCCTCGTACCGGGAGCGACCTCAACGGGCTCCCACTGGGGAGCCTCGATAATCGTGCGGGGGCCTGCGGATTCGATCTTGTGACGCAGGACGGGGGAGGGATAGCGCGGTACGACGACGGGAACGTCTGAGGGGACTCTGGATAGGAACCAGGGATCGATGTGGTCCAGGTGCTCGTGCGAGATGACCACCGCCGTGGGCTTGAAGAGAGAGGTGGTCAACAGGTGAGCGTTATCCGGGTACTGAAACCAGGAGGCCTGAAAGGCCCCTTCCGGCGAGAACCACGGATCGAGTAGCAACGTCGCGTGCTTCGTCTCCACCTTGAGACCGGCATGTCCAAGCGCCGTGACCTTCACAAGGGCACCCCCTCATCGTGTTTGCCCACTTCGCGGTCGCGATCCTCGCGCCGATCGGGGCGCATGCCCTTGGCCGCCAAGAGCGCTGTCGAGCGGTTCGCCACCACAGTCGCAACTCTCTTTTCGTCGAAGAGATCGAGAGCCCGGACACGGGCCGCCTGACCGAGCTCGGCCCGCAGAGTGGGCTCCTCGAGAAGCCGTATGACCGCCGCGGATAGAGCATCGGGCTCCCGTACGGGGATCAGGAGTCCATCGTGACCGTCACGCACAACTTCGCGGCAGCCCCTGATGTCGGTCAGGACGAGGGCCTTGCCCATGGCCGCGGCCTCGATCGCGGAGCGGGGCATGCCCTCACGCCACGATGCGAGCACGAAGACGTCCATTAGCGCAAATACGTCCGGAAGATCCTCTCTCCAGCCGATGAAGGAGACATCGCGCGCGGCTTGCCTTAGGTCCTCGGCTGAGAGTGAGTCCGACTTGTCGGGGTCGGGATCTCCCACCACGAGAAACTCGGCTTCCGGAACGCGCTCGCGCACTTTCCGAGCGGCGATGCAGAACTCTCGCAGGCCCTTCTCCGCAACTAGGCGCCCAACCGTCCCCACAACCAGGGAGCGCTCCGGAATGCCGAGCTCTGCTCTCAGCCGCGTCACGCGCTGCGTCGAGACCCTGGAGGGGTCGAAGCGGGTGAGGTCGGTTCCGTTGCCGAGGAGCTCGCTCCGAGCGCCTCGGGCGACACGGATCCGCCGGGCCCAAGCGAGGTCCTCTGCGCTCTGATAGAGGTCGAGATCGGAGCAGCGAGCCGCGATCCACTCGAGGGCGAGCACGACCGAGCGCTTCAGGGCCGGATCATCGGGCGTTGCATAGAACCCGTGACAGGTGCTCATGACGCAGGGCACGCCGGCAAGCCTCGCCGCAACCCGGCCCATGATCCCAGGCTTGGGGTTGTGGAGGTGCACAAGGTCGAAGCGATGCCGCCTGAAGATGCGGAGCAGTTCGGCCAAGGCTATGGCATCCGCTTTGGGATGCCATGATCGCGTGGCGTGGAGCCATGGAATGTGGGTGATGCCCTCGGACTCGAGCTCCGCAGCCCAAGGTCCGGGGGCACTGATGCCGTATACGTCGAAGCCCTCGTCGCGCAGACGCCGAAGCTGGGCGAGGAGTAAAACTCGGAGCGTGAGGTCGATCGTCGTGACGTGAGCGATCCGAAGCGTCCGCGTCACGAGCGCTTCCAGGGGCCTCGTCGCAGGAGCTTGTAGATCTGGGCCTCCCCGTCCAACATGCCCAAGGTCTTGGCGCGAAATAGCAAGGGACCGTCACTGCGGAGAACCGGCGTTCGTCCGAGGCGGTAACGATTGGTTTTCCCGCCCCGGTTCGTGCCCCACAGAAGTGCCGCGCTGTAGAAGAGTCGTCGTGCGGCTCGATCCGCCCCGGCAGAGCAATAGGACCAGGGATAGCTGAAGTGCGCGCACTGGGTCCCAAGCCGGTCCTCGATCAGCTCCTTGCAGCGGATCATCTCGTCGGCCGCCACGGCTTCCGACACCGTAGAGAGGTCGGCGTGACTGTGCGTATGTGCGCCGATCGTCACGAGACCGGTGGAGGTGGCCTCCGACAGCTGGTCCCAGGTCAGAGAATCGGCATCGCGCTTGCCGTTGGCAACCAGTCCGGTGGCGAGATAGAGCAGAGCCGGCGCGGAGTGTCGAACGAGCAGCGGCAGCACGTGCTGGTGGAAATCGATAAAGCCGTCATCGAAGGTCAACACCACTCCTCCGCTCCGGCCTTCCAGCGCCTGGTCGAGCGTGAGCAGATCGCCGTGCGCGGCCAGAAGCTCGAGCTGACGCGCGAATGCGTCGACCGGCAGGTCGATCTCCCTTTCGCCCGACCCCACGCGGTGATACAGGAGGATGACGACGTCGTCGTTCCGGCGTCGACGGATCAACCCCCAAGGGAGTACGGTGGACTTCGCAGCCTTGCGCCCAAGCGCGCTCCAGCTCACTCCTGTTTCCCTTTGGGAGGAATGCACAAGAGCAGGAGGTAGAAGGGCAGGACCTGGACCCGCTCTCGAGCAAGCAGGCCGAGATTGGGGAAGCTGGCGAAGGCGACGGCGAACATTGCCGTGAACACGAGGGCGAAGGCAACGTATGGCTGCCTCCGGACACTCTTGACCGCTTGAAGCATCCATGGGAGACGAACGATGGTGAGAATCATCAGGAAGGTCCCCTCGATCGCGGTCGCAAGAGCCTGCGGGTTGTGAGCTTCGAAGACGAATGGCCGGAATAGGCTCGTTGCTACCGCCTCGGGCACCTGAACGGGAGACCGAACGATGACGGGGTCGGTCTCTGAGCCGCCATAAGCGGCGCGGGCCGGCGCCTCCAGGCCTTGCGTCAAACCCTCACTGCTCAGAGGGCTCTCCTCGAGCTTGAGGAACTCCTGTGTCCGCGACAAGAAGAACATCGCCACGATGACCACCGCTATCAACGACGCCACTTTCACGAGCGGAGCCAGCTCTCCAAGGCTCTTGCGTGGCCTCCGCAGCACGTAGCCGGCGGCAAGCGCGATAGCGAGCATTCCCGCCAGGTGCGCTCGAACGATGGCGGCCGACCACATGCCCAGACAGGCAACTAAGAGCCCTCGCCACGTGGATCCGGAAAGAATGCGCGCGATCCCGTAGGCCGCGACGCCGATGGTGAACATCATCCATGATTCCTTGCCGATGCTCGAGGGCCAGAAGAGGAGCGAAGGGAAAAAGAACAGCAACTTTGCATAGGAACGAGAGCGGCCCTCGGGCACGGCGATGACAAAGGCCCGGTAGAGAAGCACAAATCCCATGAACGCGAGCCACGAGTAGATCAGAAATGCGCCAAGGTTGGTCGGGGGCATGATCGCGTAGAGGACCCCCGTGAAGAGCCTGATGAAATCGGTCTTGGT